>PAIY01000059.1 GCA_002704825.1 Phycisphaeraceae bacterium | reverse complement strand
TTGTGCTCAGGCCCAAGCCCTTCCGGGGAAAAAAGCCGCCGGCGCTTGAGGTAAAGCCCTTGACAAACAACACAGCCGCTTCGTGG
This sequence comes from Phycisphaeraceae bacterium, assembly GCA_002704825.1. GTDB lineage: Bacteria > Planctomycetota > Phycisphaerae > Phycisphaerales > Phycisphaeraceae > UBA7800. Next base: position 22,718 of record PAIY01000059.1, on the reverse strand, counting down.
TTAAAAATAAAGTCAGAGATGCCATAAAGCAAAATCACACCGGCAGGGCTTTGATTTCGACTTGATTTTGGCTGCGACATTGGCCGCGGAGTGAACTGATGCCAACGGTGAAGTAGCCTGCTGCAAAGAGCAACAGGAACGGGACACTGATCATGCCCCGCGGTTGACCCAATGCGATGATCGTGCAGGCAAGACAGTAGCAACCCATGGCAATTTCCAGGTAACTCATCCAGCGTTTGATACTCGGGCAGGCGATCGGCTTTTTGGCGGTGTTGTCGGTGGTGTTGTATTTGGGTGTGCGCACGAACTCCGACTGCTGACCGAGTAAGGCTTCGAGTACGCCACGGGCATTGTTCAAGGCGATGCCGATGCCCAGGCTCATGAGAATGGGCAATTGGAAGAACGTCTTGATGACGCTGCGGCCTTGGACTTGTTGGGACGCAACGTAGAACGTACCAGCCGATGCGGTCCCCAATGCAAAGAGCGTTAACCCCCAGAGCATGGCAGGGATGGTGCCTGACTCAAAAGGTTGCATGTTCACGTAAAACGCTGGGAAGAACAGCAGGGCAAGTAATGTGATGTAGACATAGACGCCCATCCCGGTGAGATGGAAGAAGGCTTCGGATTTAATTTTCCAGTTGTTATCCGAACGGAAGATACGCCCCAGGAGTTTACGACCGGTTTGAATGCCGCCTTTGGTCCAGCGGTGTTGCTGGGCCTTGAACGCATTGATCTCCGGCGGGAGTTCCGCGGGGCAGACCACATCAGGCAGGAAGATGAACTTCCAACCCGCCAGTTGGCTGCGGTAAGAGAGGTCCATGTCTTCGGTGAGTGTGTCATCTTCCCAACCGCCTGCATCGTCGATGGCTTGGCGGCGCCAGAGACCTGCCGTCCCGTTGAAATTCATCCAGCGGTCTGAGAGACTGCGTGCAGCATGTTCGATGAGAAAGTGTCCATCCAGAAACACCGCCTGGGCTTTGGTGAGCATGGAGTCATCACGATTGAGATGGCCCCACCGAGCCTGCACCATGCCGATGGTCGGGTCGGTAAAGTGGGGGACGGTTTGCGTCAGAAAGTCCGCAGGTGGTACAAAGTCCGCATCAAAGATCGCAAAGATCTCACCGGTCGCCGAGTCCATGGCATCACGCAAGGCACCAGCTTTAAATCCGGTGCGATGGGGTCGGTGTAGATATTGAATGTTGACCCCACGGTTTTGCCAGTACGCACAGCGGTCTTGAGCGATCTGGCTGCTGGTGTCGGTGGAGTCGTCGACGACCTGAATCTGCAGTTGATCTGCTGGGTATTGGAGGTGACACGCAGCGTCGATGATCCGAGCAGCGACATTGCCTTCATTGAACATCGGCAATTGCACGGTCACCGCCGGCCAGGTCTGAGGCAGCAGGGCGGGGGTCTTGGGTGTTTTATGACGGTGACGAAAATAAATGAGCACCAGCAGATACCGATGCAAACCGTAAAACGCGATGAGCAGCAGCACCAGGACATATAGCGTCGTCAGCGGCCAACGGATTCCCGGGTGATTCAAAACTTCACTCCATTGGCTCAAGTTAGCAATCCACTGTGTCATAGACCCCGTATCCCCATTCGCCCGTATGCCTGACTTTGCATTAAGTCCTGTTGTTTATGCTTCTATCCAACCAATCCGTTTGATCATCCAAATATTCCATGGTGCCTGACCAACGGTTGTCAGTTGTTATGTGGACGTGGACATTATGCTTTGGTTAGCTGTCTTGCACAATGGCATTGGGCAAGGTGATTCGCTTGATCTGTTGGTCTGAACATGGTTTGCCAAAAATTTCCATCAAGGAAAATCGGCATCCCGTCCGATAAAACATTTATACGAATTCGTTGTTATTCAGCCTGTATCTGACCCGATAAGGAATCTACATCCATCGGGTTGGGGCCGGCTGGTGGATATCGAGGTGATCGATGACGCGTAAATTTTTTGTCCATTCCGCAGTGACGGCCTGTCTTTGCCTGACGATCTCAGGTTGTGAAATGTTCAGCTACTCCGGTGGCTGGAAGATCACACCCCGTGAGAAGAAGTCCGTCGAAGCCTATCACAAGTTCCTCCAGGAACGTGATTTGGCGATGCAAAACGCACCGGCGACGCCGCAGCAGCCCTCCAATACACCCACAACCATCCTCCCCGCCAATCAGCGTCATGCCATGGCGCAGCAAGCTGCTGAGCCGACTTTCGAAACCGAATCGGCACCGTCCACCGCCTGGGCGACCACCGCAAGCAACGAGCCGGTGATTCAGCCGACGTCCAATCCCTGGCAGCCCGCGACTTTGGATGCACCGTCTGTATTACCTCCGGCAGACCCCATGCCCATGGCACGCACTGCCCCCTCGCGTCCGGCAGTGGACTTCGGCACCCAATCAACCACGCAACCTGAATTTGACCGCAGTTACCGCCAACCCGTGATCCGCCCGACCACTCGTCCGGTCGACATCTTCGGGATGGTCCCCAACAATCCGCAGGACATCTCAGGGACCGGTGATGCCGACCCAAGCAATATTACCCGTGTGAGCTATGCCAATGAGGGTGGCGACTTTGATGTCGACATCTCCCCCGATGGCAAGCAGATCGCCTTTGCCTCCACCCGCCATTCCAAGACGGCTGATATTTATGTGAAGTCAGCAGAAGGGATGGCCATCATGCAGATCACCAATGATCCCTCGCATGATGTCACCCCGGTCTTCAGTCCTGATGGCTCAAAAATCGCTTTTGCTTCGGACCGATCGGGGAATTGGGATATCTATCTTGTCGACGTTCAGGGTGGTCGCCCCGTGCAGATCACCACGCAACCGACCCAGGATCTGAGCCCCAGCTTTTCACCGGATGGTAAATGGATTGTCTTTGCCAGCTACGGCACACAGTCCGGCGCCTGGGAGATGGTCGTCGTCAGCGTCAAGAATCCTTCCGTCAAGCGCTTCATCGGCTTTGGTCTCTTCCCCAAGTGGTCACCGGTGGGCAACAAGATTCTCTTCCAGCGTGCCCGTCAACGTGGGACACAGTGGTTTAGCATCTGGACGGTTGAACTGATGAACGGAGAAGCGATGCGTCCGACCGAGATCATCGCCTCCGCCAACGCCGCTGCCATTACGCCAAGCTGGGCACCGGATGGTAAGCACGTGGTCTTTGCCACCGTCGTCAATGGTGCGAAAAAGAATGGCGACAAACGCCCGCCGCAGTCGGATGTCTGGATGGCAGCCCTGGACGGCACCGGTCGCACCAACCTCACACGATCCCGTTTTTCCAACCTTCAGCCCAAGTGGTCATCTGACGGAACCATCTATTTCGTCTCCAATCGTGGGCAGGCAGGTATCGAAAACATCTGGTCCATCCGTCCTGAACGATCCCTGCAGATCGTCAACACCATGGATCAGATGGCAGGCACCAACCCCGCGCCGGCAGGCATGATGCGATTGCCCAATGCCGACACGCAACAGGCCGGTGTCACGCCTTGATCAAAGAAATTTAACCGCAGAGACGCAAAGGACGCAGAGTTAAGACAGGAGTCAAAATTTAAAACAAGACACAAGCCGCCAGTTGAACAACTTCCGGGGATGAATCTGACGGATAAGTCAACGAAATGATTCATGTCTTGGCCTCTCTCTTAACTCTGCGTCCTCTGCGCCTCTGCGGTAAAAAAATATGTCTTGGACAGCCAGGACATTGTCAGAAAAAAGTCAGAGAAACTTACCCTTTGACCGATAAATAGCTTTACCAGTTCATCTGAACCAAAGGATTATCAGAACCCGGTTCAGAATAACAGGTAACTCTAACGACCCACCCCGGCATGGACGTCGGAATTCGGGTCAGACGTTTAGGACGAGCAGGAGGCTCTCCACTGTGCGGCAGGATGCCCTGACAAGTGAACAGGTTTTTTTCTACCTGGTGTTACTGATACTGGGTGGTTGTACTGCCTCTCCAATCATGCAACGCGAACAAGGCCCAAACGCCGACTCGTTGTATGCGGACAGGGTGATCTGGGCTGTCGTCCCGCTGAGAAACGAAAGTGGATCGGCAACGGCCAACGGTTCCATGATGGCTGACTCTTTAGCCAATACCCTGCAGACCGTGGAGAACATGGATGTGCTTCCTGTCAATCGGGTCATCGCTGCAATGCAGACACTTGAGCTGCCACAGCTGCGGTCACCCGTTGATGTGATGCACCTGGCAAGGACGCTGGGCGTCGACGGCATCGTCGTCGGCACCATCACGGCATACGACCCATATGACCCGCCCAAAGTCGGCCTCCAACTGGAACTCTATGCAACCAGTCAAAGGCTCCAGTCTCAGGCTGTCGATATCCGCGAACTCATGTCAGCGCCGACCGGCAACACAGCACCAGCCCCCGGAAGCCCCGGATCCATTCCCGGTGATATTGCACCCGTGAGCACCGCTTCGGCGATGCTTGATGCGTCCAATCCCGCCACACGTAATCGTCTCCGGGCTTACGCATCAGGACGCGGAGGACACAAACCCTCCGATCAACCCTGGTGGAAACGCATCGCAGTCTCGACCGGTATCACAGAGAAGGATGATACCGATTGGCACCTATACCGCATCAATATGAACCTGTTCACCGAATATGCCAGTGCTGAACTGGCGGAACGTCTGCTTCAGGCAGAGTCCTACAGACTCGGTTTGTCGCGGCGAACACCAGGTCGATAGTCTTCCCTGACTTGTCACGGAGGCCCGTCCTGGAACGGAGCGTCCGATGGCAGGTTCGCAATCCAATCCGATCGATCCCAAGTCCTCAACCACAGGCCAACCTGTGTCCGTGGACAACGGTCAACGTCAATTGGTGCTTGTCAAAAACGGGCAGCGATACGTCTTTCGCTATGCCCTCGGGGATGAAACGGGCCTCCTGGAAAGTCTCATTGAAATGGCGCGGGATCCCAAGTCCGACCTCACCTGGTTCGACGCGGCGATGCTGTCTCATCAAATGGGAAAAAGGTTCGGGCAACAGTTGGAGCAGATTGTAAAACAGTAATCACCATTCTTGAGGAATAGAATCATGGCGGGACAACCACAAATTATCGATCAGTTCATTAACTACCTGCGGTTTGAAAGACACTTTTCGCAGTACACCGCACGTTGTTATGGTGCTGACCTCAGACAGTATGCTGAATACCTGGAATCAAAAAACCAACCAGCCCAGAACCAGCAGCCCCAAGCACCCCAAGCAACTTCCAACCCTTCGCTGAGCATTGCCCAGTCCGATCCGGTGACCATCATGGGGTCACCCATGGAACACGAATCCACGGCTCAGGAAGGCGACACGGAATACACCATGATCCATGCCGACGCCATGGTCATTCGCGGTTTTCTCACGCATCTGGACGGCTTTGGCTACTCCGCTGCAACCACCGCCCGCAAGATTGCAACGTTGCGAAGCTTCTACAAGTGGATGCTCAAGCGTGCCATGATCCAGTCCAATCCCATGGTGCTCATCCGCACCCCCAAACAGACCAAGCGTCTGCCCAAGGCCATGAGTGTCGAACAGGTCGATAAGCTTTTGTCCATGCCTGATTGCAAAGACACCCTGGGCGCCCGTGACCGTGCGATCCTCGAAACGCTTTACTCCACCGGCGTTCGCGTCAGTGAACTGGTCGACCTTTCCCGTGGTGATCTGGACCAGGCAGAACAAACCCTCCGCGTCCGTGGTAAAGGTAAGAAGGAACGCATTGTCCCGCTGGGCAGCCATGCCCTTGCTGCGATTCGTCACTACCTGACATTGCTCGAACCGGATCCTCGTTTCCGCGCGATCCGTGAGTCTGCAGCATCCGGTGCCCAAACCGCATTGTTTGTCAACAAGAATGGTGGCCGCCTCTCCAGCCGCAGTGTCCGTCGTAAACTCGACAAGTACCTGCAGTCCGCTGGCCTGGATTCCACCATCAGCCCGCACACCCTGCGTCACAGCTTCGCAACCCATCTGCTCGACAACGGTGCAGACCTGCGCAGCGTCCAGGAATTGCTCGGTCACCAGTCCCTTTCAACCACCCAGATTTATACCCATCTCTCAGCAATGCGTATGCGTACGGCTTATGATCAAGCTCATCCGCGCTCCGCATAAACGAGAGGTATTGCCTCGCGATATCTCCAGATACTTTCTCGCCAAGGAACGGCAACACAAAAAAGAGAGTACGCAAGAAGACGCCCAGGGAAGGGCGTCTTTTTTTTTATGAGATGTCAAACCAGTGCTATAGCTTGATCATACTGCAGGTATCTTTTTTGAATCCCAATTTTTCATAGAAAGCATGTTTGAACGTGAAGAGAAAGACGTTTGAACCGGCAGGAGCCATTTTTCGTAGCTGATCGAGCGTGTTCTGAAGAATGGATGATCCGATACGTTGTGACTGGTATTCGGGGCGGACAACGACATCCCAGATGCTATACCAACCCTTTGCTTCATTGATTACACGTGCCATTCCCACAGTTTGGTCAGTGTTACGATCAATCGCCACAATTCCCAAACAACATTGCTCAATATTGTGAGGTTTGGCAGTCCATCCCACTGACTTTTGTAACTCAAGATATTCATCTTGAGTCGGCAATCTGAATTCGAACCGGATTGTTTCAGGTAACTGCGTTTTGGCATCAGGTGATTTCTCGTGAATGAGATGTCCTGTTAATCGCAAGTGGTAGCCATTGGGATCGCGGAGGACGTACTCACTGACACCCCATGGTTTATTCCCCAATGGGCTGATGATGTCAAGGTTGGCATCGAGATGTTGTTGATACATCTCTTCAACGTTATCGCAACTGATAAAGTGCTGATGGCCTTCAATGCGTTTAGCCAGTTCTGGTTGTTGACAGAACAGCAATTGAAAACCACCAATCCGAATGCCAGCAAAATCAGGCGGGTCTCCCCAGAACCACTCTGCCTTGCCATCGAGATTGTCTTTGTAAAATTGGACAGTTTGCTGAACATCACGAACAGCAAAGACGGGTTCGGAGCGAGTAATCATAGCAAAACGTTATTAGATCATATTGGCGGATGCAAACTTGATGGTTGCCGTGATCCTGCGAGGTTCTTTGTGATACAAACGCACGTGAACTTCGAAGCAGAGCATCGCACTGTCCCGCCGCGACACGCGGCGGCTCGCCTGAATGACATAGCCAGACCACAAGCGCAACGCAGGCGAGCCGCGTGTGTCGAAGCGGGTTTGACCGCATGTCAACTGATATCAACGTTGTGTCAGCTTAAGCGACTTACTTCAGATCCGAATCATCCAGACTCAGAATGTCTTCATCGTCATCATCGTCAAGGATGTCATCAGTGAGCGCTTCGAGGGAAGACAGGGGATCGTCGATGTCCAGATCGTCGATGTCTTCGTCATCATCTTCCATGAGTACTTCAGCAGTCTCAGCTGAGGCATCTGCATGGGGGTTGTCGATGGCGGTGTTGGAACTGGGTTCCTTGCCTTCGGCTTTGGCTTGCAGGTCAGCCATCGGATCGTCGTCTGCATCGAGGATTTCGAGTGCTTCGTCGTCATCCTCATCACCATCGATATCCAGGGGGGCAGCGAGCAGGGCATCCAGATCAGCCAACGCACTTTCGGCGGCGGCGGCACGTTCGTCGGCGGCACTACCACTTTTGCTGCCTTGGGCAGAGTTCACACCGGAGTTGGCGGGGTCGGCACCCAAGTCATAAAGATCGCTGTTTTCTGACAGGTCCTTGGAGGGGGCCTCACGATCCGAACTGGAAAGCACATGACGGCTGCCACTCTTGGCTGAGGCGGTCTGCTGTTGTGCAGCACTGCCGCGCGTTTCGGATTCCACCTGGTGTGCCTGGGTGATGAGGGTTGCTGAGGGGTCGACGACTTCGGGGTAACCATCAATCACCACGGTGAAGATGACCGGCCCGAGTTGGAGTCGATCACCGGCGGTGAGTTTGGCCTGGCCGGAGACTTTCTGGTCGTTGATCTGCGTGCCGTTGCTCGATCCAAGATCGCGCACCAGCAGTTGGTCATCGATCATCTGCACTTCGCAGTGCTTTCTCGAGACGCTGTGTAATGGTATTCTCAGGCCGCAGGTGTTCTGCCGCCCGATGACTGTACGTTGGGCGCTAAGCGGGAAATCCCGCGTTGTGCCGTCCGCTTTGACTATGACCAACGATACTTCCATGCCGTTCTCTTCACCGAATTTGAGAAATGACATCGCATGCAATGTGATGTCTGAACAAAAGTTTAACTCTGCCATGCAACGACATCAACCGTGCATTGAAAAAGTTGGTTCAAAGATTGACAGTCTTTACCTGCATATTCCGTTTTGCTTTCACAAATGCCACTACTGTGACTTCTACAGCATTGTCCCATCTCAGGCCAATGCGCAGGAAAAATACGACCAATTCACCGAGCGATTGATCAGCGAACTGGCATGGTTGATGAACACGACGGATGCCAAACCGCGGATGATTTTTGTTGGTGGGGGGACGCCGACCTTCCTGCCTGCGGAGAATTGGCGATCGCTACTGGCAGCGATGCGGCAGCAGGGTTGGCTGGATACCATGACCGAATTCACTGTCGAAGCGAACCCTGAAACAGTGACCGCCGAACTAGTGGATCAACTGGTGGCAGGGGGCGTTAATCGCATGAGTATGGGCGCTCAATCCTTTAATTTAGAACATCTTAAAACACTTGAGCGTTGGCATGACCCTCGGAAGGTGACACTTGCGGTCGACTTGGCGCGTAAAGCAGGCATTGCCAATCTCAATATCGACCTGATCTTTGCCATCCCCGGTCAGACGTTGGACGATCTCGAGCGTGATCTGGAGGTCGCGATGGCCTTGCAGACGGATCATCTGAGTTACTACAACCTCACGTATGAGCCCAACACCGCGCTGAAGCAGAAACTGGCCATGGGACAAGTCACGCCCGTGGACGAGGACACCGAGGCCGCGATGTACGAGTTGATACTCGATCGCATGTCCAAAGCAAGTTTTGAGCATTACGAGATCAGCAACTGGTGTAAGCCCGGCAAGCCCTGTGAACATAATCTCGTCTACTGGACCAATGGCAACTGGGTCGGCGCCGGTCCCGCTGCAGCCAGTCATGTCGACGGATACCGCTGGAAGAATCAACCAAGCCTTGGGCCGTACCTGTCATCAACGGATCAACCGCCGGTGATGGATGTGGAGCATTTGCCTGCTGATCAACGGGTGGGGGAAGTCTTGATGATGCATCTGAGGTTGAGGCAGGGCATGCCGATGGATCGCGTGGAAAGCTTGATTCCCAACGGTGATTGGCGGTATGACAAGATCAGTGAGTTATCGAATCTGGGCCTACTGGAGAAGTCCGACGGCTATCTGCGATTAACACACAGCGGCTTACTCGTCGGTGATGCGGTGTTGGGGGAGTTGCTTTAGGATTTCGAATGTTGAATTAAAAACCGCTTGCGGTTTAGCGCTTCAACGCTCGAGCGAAATCCATGATTAATCGAATCTGGACGAAGATCGCCAAACCGCAAGCGGTTTAAAATGTGAACGAAATCCGAAATAAACTACCGGGGGGCCGGGGGGTCCGGGGCTTCCGGAGGTGGGTTAATCTTTGGGCTGGTGTTTTTGCAGCAGTTCGTAGACTTCGCTGGGGGCCGTTGCACGGAAGAACGCTTCGCGGATGTCTTCGACGACGAGCATGCGACTGACGGCACTGAGTACCTGGATGTGTTCCTTGGTTTGATCAGCCGGTGAGATCAGCAGCAGAATGAGTTTCACCGGCTGCCCGTCGACGGAGTTGAATTCCAGCGGCTCTTCGGGGATGCCCACCCCCATGATGAGTTTGTCGCAACTGCTTGTTTTGCCGTGTGGGATGGCAATGTTGAATCCCATACCGGTGGTGCGTGTGTTTTCACGTTCCCAGACGGCGTCTTTGAGTTGCTGAGCATCGGTGAGATGATGCTTTTGTGCCAATACATCGATGAGTTGAAAGATAGCATCCTGCTTGTTTTTGCAAACCAGCGGGACTTGGATGCAGTCAGGATGTAGAAGATCAGTCAATAACATTTACAAATCACTTTCCTGCTGACGGGTCAAACACCATAACCAGCCTAGAGGTTCAGTTCAAATCCGTCGACTGTCTTTTGGTCAAACGTCCGAAGGTTGTTATCCTTGAAAACAATGTCGACTTTAGAGACTCAACAATATAACAGCACTCTAAGCCAGACGCTCAAACGACATTTTGGTCATGAAACATTCCGTCCATTGCAGGAACAGATTATCACGGACGTTGTCGGGGGGCGTGATGTGATGGCGATCATGCCCACGGGGGGTGGCAAGAGCCTCTGTTACCAGATGCCTGCGTTGCTGCGTGAAGGGACCACGCTGGTGGTTTCGCCGCTGATCGCGCTCATGGAAGACCAGGTCAAAGCCCTGCAGGCCAACGGTATCAGTGCCGCCTTTCTCAACTCCACGAACACACCTGCCCAGTCGATGCAGATTCAACGTGATGCAGCGGAGGGCAAACTCGACTTGCTGTACATGGCACCGGAGCGCGTGTTTTCGACATCGGGTTTGCGCACCATCGGGCAGATGAACCTGTCGCTCGTTGCAGTTGACGAAGCGCACTGCATCAGTGAATGGGGACACGACTTCCGCCCTGAGTATCGCATGCTTGGCAACTTCCGGGATCAGTTGGCCCAAACCTATGGCAAGGTGCCGATGATCGCACTCACCGCCACCGCCACCCCGCGTGTTGCCAAGGATATCCAGGAGCAACTCCAACTCCGCAATCCCGGCATTTACCAAAGCAGCTTCGAACGAAAAAATCTCTACTACGAAGTCCGACCCAAGCAGGGCGTCTTTCAGCAGATCCACCAATATCTCCAATCGCACCCTAACGACGAAGGCATCATCTACTGTCACTCCAGGGCAGGCACTGAAAAGATGGCAGCCAAACTCCAGGACAAAGGCATTCGCGCCCGTCCCTATCACGCGGGTCTTTCCCACGCTGAACGCACGCAGAATCAACACGACTTTGTCTACGGCGATACGCGTGTGATCTGTGCCACCATCGCCTTTGGCATGGGGATCGACAAGCCTGATGTGCGCTTTGTCATGCATGCGGATTTGCCCCGAAATCTCGAAGGTTATTACCAGGAGACCGGCAGGGCGGGACGCGATGGTTTACCTGCCGACTGCATCCTGTTTTTCTCAGCTGGTGACCGTGCCAAGATCGAGCATTTCTTCGAAGAAAAGTCCGACAGTGAACGCGAACTCGCTCAGTGGCAACTCTCGCAGGTCATCAAATTTGCCTACCACACCAAGTGTCGCTGTGTCCCACTGCTTGGCTACTTCGGCCAGGAGCATGCAGGCCAGTGCGGTCACTGTGACAACTGTCAGCAGACGCCTGAAATCATTGATGCAACTGAGGACGCACGCAAGATGCTCTCCGCCGTCGCACGGACCGGCCAGTACTACGGCATGGGCTATGTCATCAACGTGCTCCGCGGCAAGTCCGACGAGAAAATCCAGCGTAACCGTCACGATCAACTCTCCGTCTTCGGCATTGGTTCGGATAGTCGCCTTGCCTACTGGAAAGCACTCGGTGATGCCCTGGTGTTGACAGGCTATATGACGCAGACGACCGACCAGTTCCCGACATTGCATTTAAGTGAGCAATCCATGCCACTGCTTCGCGGGGAAGTCGAATTTGAGATGGTCAAACCCCGTGCGATGCTCAAGAAGGAAGCTGGTTCCAAGAAGCATGACGTGTTGGATGTCGATGGCATGCCGGTGGATGAAGCCCTGTTCGAACACCTGCGCCAACTCCGCCTGCAATTGGCACATGATCAAAGCATCCCGCCTTACATGGTCTTCTCCGACCTGTCCCTGCGACAAATGGCAGCACTCAAGCCCACGACGCTCACGCAGTTCGACCAGATCAATGGCGTCGGTGCCCGCAAGTCCAAGCAATACGGTGAGACATTCATCGGTGCAATCGCGGCATTTGCAGGTGAATCGATTTAGCCGCATCACTTGTGATGCACTTTTTGATGCCCATCAACGCAAGCGTCGCGCATCACTTGTGATGCGGCTAAATATTTCGCTTAAAAAAATGTAAAAGTATGTGAACCTGACAAAGATTAATTGCGTATCGCTTAACACATGATCGCTCGCGCGGGGTTTGGACAGTTGGCCTGTTTGACGCAACGTGGTTTGTCCGTTAAACCTTTGGGCACTCCAGACTCAGATGGAGAACCATATCCCGCGAGGGAAGATGATTCGACTTAGAGGGTAAAACAGATGATTCACGTGGAAAACCTTGTGAAATGGTATGGTCCAACCCGGGCAGTTTATAACATCAGTTTTGATGTGCCCGAAGGCCAGATCGTCGGGTTTCTCGGTCCCAATGGTGCAGGCAAATCAACCACCATTCGCATGCTCACCGGCTATCTGCCCCCGACATCCGGGGCAGCGAGTATTGATGGCATGGATGTGACCAAAGAGTCGGAAAAGGCACGTCGCCAGATCGGTTACCTGCCTGAGTCCACGCCGTTGTATATGGAAATGCGGGTCGAGGAATTTTTACACTTCCGTGGCAAACTCATGGACATGCCTCGCGGCGACCGTGTCAAAGCCATCGACTACGTTTCGGATCGATGTGGTCTACAGCAAATCCGCAAACGTGTGATCGGCCAACTCTCCAAGGGTAACCGTCAGCGTGTCGGCATCGCCCAGGCGCTACTGCATGATCCGAAAGTGCTCATCCTTGACGAGCCGACTTCCGGTTTGGACCCCGTGCAGATCGGCGCGGTGCGTCAGCTGATTCAGGAACTCAAAGGCAAACACACCATTTTGCTCAGTTCCCATATTCTGCCTGAAGTCGAAAAGACGGCTGACCGTGTGATCATCATTGCAGGTGGTCAGATCAAAGCCGATGGCAGTCCGTCGGAGTTGCGTCAGCGTGTCGGTCAAGGTGCCAGCGTACTCGTGCAGGTCAAGGCATCCAGCGAGTCGGTGCAGAAAGCCTTCGCTGGTGTTGAAGGTGTCGAAGCCGTCGAGGTTCATCAGCAGGGCGAGTGGGTGAAAGCGGTCGTCAAGCCCAAGCCCGGCAGCGAACTGCGTGAACGGTTAGGCCAAACCATTCTGACCAACGGTTGGGCGATCCGCGAAATGCGCAACGAAACCGCCAGCCTCGAACAGTTCTTCATCCAGATCACCGCGGACCAAAGCCAGGTGGCTGAGGAATCCGTGGCCTAGCATTTCGAATTGTTTTGAACCCTAATCCCCAATCCCTAATCCCTGACTAAAGGATCGATGATGAATCACGTCATCACCATAGCCAAACGCGAAATAACCTCTCTGTTCTATTCGCCCATTGCCTACGTGGTCTTAGCGCTGTTTGCGTTGGGATCGTCACTGATTTTTTTCAACGCCTTTGCCCCGAGTATGCCCGCGTCCATGCAGGCAACCTTTCAGGGACTCGTCTGGCTGATGATCCTGCTTCTGCCCGGCATCAGCATGCGATTGATCAGTGATGAGTTTGATTCAGGCACCATTGAGTTACTCATGACTTCGCCCCTGACCGATACGCAATTGGTCCTGGGCAAGTGGCTCGGTGCGATGGGCTTTTTCCTGACGCTGCTGATCCCGACACTCGTTCTGGTTGGCGTGATCGAAGCCTTTGGTGATCCGGATTACGGCCCGCTTCTCACCGGATACATCGGCTTGCTGCTGGTGGGTGGTTTTTATCTTGCCATTGGTACGTTTGCTTCTGCCATCAGTCGTAACCAGATCATCAGCTACATGTTGACCGTCTTTACCATCTGCCTGTTCACCTTTGTGATTTTCCTGCTCTCGCGGGCGAGCTTCATCCCGCTCAAACTCCAACAGGCCATGCAGTTCATGTTCGTCAACGGACACTTTGAAGACTTCGGCAAAGGGATTCTCGATCTCTCCCGCGTGGTCTACTTCGTCTCGTCAACAGCATTCTTCCTTTTCCTGGCAGTCAAACTCGTTGAAAGTAAACGGTGGCGTTAATCATGAGCAATACCGAAACCCAAAATTCAAGACGTTTCAAGTACGGTGTCAATGTCACGGTCTCCGTGGTCATCGTCCTTGCCATTGTGATCATCCTCAACATCATTTCCTACCGTCGTTTTGCTTCACAGCGCATCGACATGACCGCAACGCGTCTGTACAGCTTGTCCGCGCAGACCAAAAAGCTGTTGGGCAAGATGGAAAAAGATGTCAAGATCGTCACGCTGATCTCACGCAATGCTGAAGAGATCAACAAGGCTAAAGACCTGATCAGTGAGTATGACAATTACTCAAAGCATATCACGGTTGAACATATCGATCCTGCGCGTGAACTGACCCGTGTCGAACAGTTTTATGGCACGATCAAGGATCGTTATGCCGATACGGTCAAGCCGTTGGACGTTGCCATCCAGCGTGGGCGCGAAGGGATCGAACGACTGGCATCGGATATCGAGCAGCAGAAGAAACTCATGTCGGACCTGATGGCTGACAAGGCTTTTGCTGATGGGCAGGAAAAAGAATTGCTCTCACAGGTCATTCGCGCGTTTGCTCGTTCCAGTGATCAGTTCAAGCAGACCAACGAGCAGATCGACAAAACGTTGGAAAGTGCACTGCCCGATTACTCCGGATCACTTGATGCGGTCAAGACGTTGCTCACTCATTACAAGGACAACATCTACGGCTCGGCGATCACCTACCTCAAACAGTTTGGTGCAAGCAGCAAGCAGCCTAATGCGATCAAGGAAAAGCTGCTTGAACTCTCAGAGAGTTTTAATGCCAGCAGTGACAACCTCAAGTCGGTTCTGGAACCCATTGAGAGTGTCAAAGCCGGTGAAGAATACACGAAGGTGATGCAGCAGATTGCAGAGCCCGATTCGGTGGTTCTCATCGGTCAGGATCAAATCCGCGTGATCAGTCTGGTGGACATGTTCCGCATGCCAGAAGATCAACAGCGTCAACTGGCCCAAGGTCAGCAGCCTGAACTCCAGTTTCTTGGTGAAGAAAAAATCACTGGCAATCTCCTTGCAATGAGCATGGATACGCAGCCGTTGGTGGTGTTTATCGAAGGTTCACCCCGCATGCCGGTGCTAGGTCCGCAAGGCCAGTATCAGGCGGTGGCAGACCGTTTGGAGAATCTGAACTTTGAGGTCAAGTCATGGTCCACACAAGGTCAGCGTAACCCGATGACCGGCCAACCTGGACCACCTGCTCCGCCTCCGACTCCCAAGGATGGCCAAAGCGTGGTTTGGATTGTTACGCCGATCGAACCGGTCAATCCCATGATGATGCAGATGGGACAGATGGGTGGCGGCAAGCAGATCGTCGATCACGTCAAAGCTCGCATGGCTGAAGGTGATGCGGTGATGTTCATCAGTGGTCCGAATCCCGCAGCAGCGATGGGCATGCCCGACCCGACAGCAGAGTTGCTTGAGCAGTGGGGCGTCACCGTTCAAAGCGGAAGTATCATCATGAACGAAGTCACCGCTGACAGTCGTCGCACGGTAGCCGACACCACGTTGCGTGTCACCAGTTGGCCTGAAGACCTGCCAGTGACTCAGGCGCTTTCGGGTAATGCCGGCGTGTTTGCTTCGGCATCACCGATTGAGATTGACAAGAAGGATGACATCGAAACGTTCAAGTTGGCAACCGTCAAGGGGCCACGCATGTGGGCTCAAAAGGACCTGCGTGCTGAGGACCCCAAATACGACGAGGAAAACGCTGCGGATCAGTTCACCGTTGCCATCGCAGCAAGCAAGGGCGACGAACGCATCGCTGTCTTTGCTGATCCGGTCTGGTCGACGAATCAGATCGTCAACTACGGTTTGCTTGGCCCCAATACTGCCCAGATGGTCGGTGCGATGTTCCCCGGTAATGCCGAGTTATTCGTCAACTCCGTTTTCTGGCTGTCGAATATGGATGAGATGATTGCAGCCAGCGCCCGCAGTCAGGACATCCGACGTATCGGCAATATCACCCCTGCACAGATGACCGGCATACGTTGGTTGGTGCTCGGTGGTGTGCCGTTGGTGATCTTCATTGTTGGTATTGTCGTCGGACTTAAACGCCGTGCGTCGTAATGTAGTGTTGTTTTTTAATTGATGAATGGTTTGAGCAAGATGTGTCATTTCAGCGATATGAATCACACATTGTCATTCCCGCGAAGGCGGGAATCCAGTGGCATTCTGTAGACGCTTGCATATTTCACTGGACTCCCGCCTGCGCGGGAGTGACGGGTGATGATGATTGTTTGAGGCATTTTTCTCGTAACTCAGATAAACGATCGGGAATAAAACGATCAGGAACATAAACGATGAACTTCAAGACAACCCTGTTTCTCGTGGTTTTACTGGTAATTGTTGGCGGATTCTTCCTTTGGGAAAAGGAGCAACCCGAGACGGATTACGATCAATCCCAGGTGGATCAGACCAAGCAGCCACTGCTCAATGCTGATGATTTTGACAAGGACAAGATCAAGTCCCTGAGCATTACCAAGGATGGTAAGACGATCACCATCGAAAAACAGGGGACCGATTGGCAGCAGACTTCGCCGGTGTCCTTCAAGCTCAACAGCTGGTCAGCCAATCAACCCGGCACACGTGCCTTGGAACTGACGTACACCGAAAAACTCACCGCGGGTAAGAGCGGTGCCCCGACTTTGGAGGATGTCAAGCTTGTTGAGCCCCTTGCTGTGATTACCATCGAGTTTGATGACGATACCCCGGAGCAAACCTTCAAACTCGGCCGACGTGGTGTCGGTGGGCGTGGGTATCTGATGCATAACGATGATCCGACGCTTTATGTCGTCAATGACGATCTGCACAAATCGATTCTCGATGAAGACATCAATGACTGGCGTTCCAAGAGTTTCAAAGCACCCACCGAAGGTCAGATCAATCAGGTCACCAAGTTCGATGAGCATGGCAAGATCCAACTGGTCAAATCCAACGGCATGTGGGCTTTTGCAGGTGAACATACGGGCCGAGTGTCACGCGATGAAGTCACCAAACTCCTTGGCGCGATCAACACCATTTTTGTCGCTGAGTTTGTGGCAGATCAACCGGCGGACCTGTCAGTTTACGGTTTGGATCAGCCCAAGGTATTGATGACTTTGCAGTTGCCGCCTGCTGATGCCAAGCAGACAAATGAGCAGGATGCTCAGCAGTCAGAAGCAACGACACCAAAGCCCCGTTACCAGACGATTGCCATCGGTGATCCGGTGGACTTGAAGAAGGAGCGTTACTTTGCGACCTTTGCTGACGGGCAAGGCGTTGGGCAGGTGGTCTTCCAGATCAACAAGTCGGACTACGAAAAGTTTGTCAAAGATGCAGACAGTCTGCGCGATCCGCGTCTGACCCCGATTGTCACCAGCGACATCACCAAGCTGCTTATTGCAAACGGTAATGACACCGTGCTTCAGATCAATAAGGGCGCAACGGGTTGGGGCTACGGTGATCCCAAGCCCGGTTATGGGTTGGATGTGGAGTTGGCTGAGGAATTGATCAATAGCATCACCGACGCCCGTGCCAACGGATACATGGTTGATCCCAAGTTCATCCGCCCACCGTTGATGTCGGTGACGTTGGGGGCGACAGGGCATGCCAGCGATGACGTGCTTTCGGTTCATGCAGGGGGTGATGATTTCGTCACCGTGATCCGTAACAACGAGACGGTGGGGTACAACGTTCCCAAGGCGGATTTGGAACAGGTGATGGGGGCGAAGGTCGCCTTACTGAGAAACCGCACAATCAAGGATTGGAAGCCTGCTGACTTGAAGGTACTTGATGTGATTCTGCCCGACGTCGGTCAGACCATGCTGCACTTCACGCGGGACAATGCCAGTTGGAAGCTTGATGGCTATGACAAGCACGAAAGCTTTGCCTTGACGGACTTGCTCGATGCGTTGGCACCGCTCAAAGCCGAAAGCTGGCAGGTCAACGGTCCGTTGGGCGATGATGTCTACACGGTGACCTATGGCAATGATGATCAGAAACTCACGCTCAAGGTCGACCCGACGTCGCGTGTCGCGCAGCTTATCGAGCCGGAACTGAATTTCATGGTCAGCCAGGAACTTGTTGATAAACTCACCGCCGAGTTGCGCCCGCGCACGATTGTCGATCTGACACGTGATGCGATCAAGCAGGTGCAGGTCATCACCAGGGATCAGGATGTCACCATCAACCATGCTGATGGCAAGTTCACTGCAGCAGGTATCGAGCTGGATGACGAGAAGGTGGGCATGCTTTTTGACACCTTGGCAGGACTGCGCGTTGAGAAGTACATCGACTCAAGCAAGATCACCCGTCCCATCAGTGTGATCCTCACCACAACCGATGACAAGACCATCAACATCCAACTCAGCGATGACAAGTCCGGCCAGATTGGTTCGACGTTCTTCAAGTTGGCGAATGACGATTTCGATAACCTCACCGCCAAGATGAGTAAGTGATTCATCCCACCAGTTGACACGTCTGTGAAGATCATGACATCTCGCGCCGAATCATGACACAGCAATCTGCGTGATTGGGCAGATATGACTGACATTGTGTTTTTATTTTCAGATGATCTGCAGAGCGCAGGTCAACAACGGGTGAAAGCAAAGAATCAAGACGAAACACAGCCTCAGTACAGGGCAGTGGCAACGAACAGGTCAGCCGATTGGATCAGGCGATGGCTGAGAGGCTTGCAGTCGAAGCTTTAGTCTTGGAAGCGGAGCGGCAGAGCAGAAGCTGTTGCTGAGCTTGCTGCTGGAGATGTCCCAGACGTTTGCTGACATAGGATTCAGAGAGATCAAGCACCAGGCCGATTTCCTTGGTCGTCAATTCGTCGTAGTAGTGCAACAACAGAATGTAGCGACTGACTTGATCCTGTGATTCAATAAAATGCCGGAGCGTCTGGGCCTCGAGTGAGCTCATATTCAGATACCTCCCTGTATCTTCGATCCAATGCGTGATGTACACCTCCATGTGTACATGAGCGAAGCAACTCGACCACCCCAAAGAAATTGTCCCGGATACCCCTAAGTGAGCTGATTCATTCGCAGGATCACTGTAAGACTATGGGTATTATTGGACCATGTGTGTATTCTGTCAATGGAAAATAGTAAACCAAAGTGATATTTCGGCACTTTTTGGCTTTTGATTAACGGTTATATAAATACGATTTAAAGGTGTTTTTAGAAAGAGGGTACCCAATAAGGGTACTGCGTAATCTATACACAGGTTGTGATCTGAGTTCAGGCACTAGATATTGTGTTTGCAAAAATTGTCATATACCGTATACATACAAATACTATATTTTCGGTGAAATCACGTTCATCTGCTTTATTTTGTCCCCATTTTGTCCCCAACTCACCCGAATCAACCCCTCTGGAGAGGGGACCGAGCCCCAAACACGATGAATTGGCAGGCCGGTGTCCACCGGTTTGACCGTGAATTGCTTCCAGCCTGGGGCTGTCTGCCTTACGCCCAGGACCCAACGGATGATGTACTTCAGTGCCACCGCCGAGCAGGGGTGACAGCGGCTGCGGGTCGGCCAATAGGCATTGGCGGGGCGACCTTTCTTGAAGTGTTCCCAGCCGCAGGTATCACCTTGTAGCGTCATCTCGCCCCAGTGTTCCGCAATGATCGCAAACAGCGGCTCGATCATTTCCAATTGGTCATACAGTTCGAGCATGTAAAACACACCTAATGGCGAACCGTAATCCAGCAAACCACCTTCAGGGCCTTTGGTCATTCGCTGGGCAAGCATGCGACTGCGTTTTTCATCTGCTACACCATGCAGACACAGCAGGGCGTTGGTGACCATACTGCTGACCGGTGACGGACTGCCATCGGCATGGAGGCTGTCGGCATACGCCTGACGCTCGTTGCACCAGAGATGTTCGTTGATTGACGCCTTGAGTTGGTCGTATTGCTTTTGCCACTGTGAGGCTTGTTTGCCAAAGGTCTTGCCCAATACTTGACCGAGTTGGATGGCAGCTTCCAACGCGCCCAGCAGTCCGCCTTGTTCAGCAGCGTTGACTGCATGATCATCATCGCGTCCCTGCGCCCAGTCCACGAAATGCCACACACCGGGCATGGACAATAACCCACGTTCATCACGCAGACTCAGTGCATGTTCCAACCCACGAGTGATGCAGGGCATCATCTGCTTTGCAAAGGCTGCATCACCACTATGCCACCAGTAATCACGCACCCACATGATCCAGTGAAACGACCACAGTGGGATAAAGTTCTCCCAGTCGCTTGGATATTGACTGCGCACCATGCCCTGAAAATGGGGGTCTTCCGAAAAGAGACGGATACTGTTTTGCGTAATGGCATCGCTGGAGAAGGTGACATAGTTGGCCAAGGCCGTCGTGCGGTTGTCATAGTTCCAGTTGACCTGTTCAAACGTCGGGCAGTCCGTATAGGAGTCATCCATCCCCGAAAGCTGTGACTGAACGCCTTGCTTGTAAATTGCATTGATGATGGGGTTGTCCGTCTGCAAGGACCCCTTGGCAACCATGTTGCAATTGGCGGTCAACACGCGGAGATTTTTCAGTGTCACAGGTTTTGAACCGGTGTGATGGATGGCTATGTAACGCACACCGTAGGCAAAGAAACTTTCAAAACTTTGACGGCCTTTGGCGACGCGGTAACGCAGCGCGTTGTTGATTCCCGGCCAGTGAATCATGACCTGCGGGTCTTCCCTGATCGCTTCGAACATACTGAAAATCAATCGCCCATCGTCATGTGCTTCACTGTCAAAGCAAAGGTATCCGTTGTGAAGGACACCCAGGTCGACAATCGTTCGTGAAGCGGTACCATTCT
Organism: Phycisphaeraceae bacterium; assembly: GCA_002704825.1. Classification (GTDB taxonomy): domain Bacteria; phylum Planctomycetota; class Phycisphaerae; order Phycisphaerales; family Phycisphaeraceae; genus UBA7800. Next base: position 1,894 of record PAIY01000059.1, on the reverse strand, counting down.
TGGCAGCAGGCAGTGTCAGCGTGTCCAAGGTTGCTGTGTTGACATCAGCGTCCAACGGCTTGATGACACGGGCGCCTTCGGCAAAGGGTTGTATCGCACCATCGGTAAAACCATGTGCTGGCTTGACGCCTTTGATCATGCCGGGCATGGCGGCCCATTCGGTGGTCAACTGCTTCTTGCCGGTGATGGATTTGGCGTCCGGTTCATCAAGTATCAACGCAAACATGCCTTTGCCGTAGGGGTTTTTGAAGGTCAACGGCCTGTCGGCATGCCCACAGATGCAGGCGTCTTCATGATGTGAATGTCGACTGATACCCACCAGCAGATTCTTGCCTTTGGATAGTTTGACGACAATGGGTTTGTCGCCATAGGCCGAGGTATTCCAACCGTTGGAGTCGACCATGTGCTTGCCGTTGATCCACCATGCGAAGTTGCCCAATGCTGGCGCGAGTTCAAACGTCTGGTCAATCGGGGAGTGAATCTCACTGATAAGATAAGCATGCGTGTGATAGGTGTTGCAACGGTAGCGTTGCTTCTCATCCACCAGGTACGGCTTGACGATAAATGTGACATTGACGTTGGGTAGTTTCACCGCATCACAACTCACCACGCGTTTGACTGGCAATACCTCACGCGACGGCAGCGGGACACGTCGTTCATACAACTGGATCGCTGAAGCATCGATTACCGTCGCATTTTTCCAGCCGCTGCGTTTTGCCAAACCTGCTGCATCGACATCTTCCACGCAGGGCATGATCCATCGTCGCGAAGTCGGGCGCTTGCGGGTTGGGTCAGGCCGGACTTGTGTTTTGGAATCGCTGACGATGATGCGTTTGCCCACATTGATCTGAAAAATCAGACCTGCATCTTCATAAGCAGCGGTCATGGTTCCTGCACCAACTGTCAGGGCTGTGATGATCAGTTCGTTCTCACCACGTTGTGCAAAGGGTCTCAGGTCATAGGTGTCCACAGAGCGTTTGCCATGCGCGCTCTTGGCCGGACCGTGGCCGATGACTTTGCCGTTAAGCGTCACCATGTAGTAGCTACAGGCTGTGATCTGCAGTGTGATCGGGTTTGCCAGTTGGGCTTGGGGGACTGTGAACGTTTCTCTGGCCTGGAGATAGTGGTGGTAAGTTTTGCGGTCACTGGCATCCCAGATCCATTGTGCTTTGCGGTCAAACATGTGTGCGATCCTTGTGGTCAAAAGTTCAGGATGCCAAGCTACCGGGGGAAGGGGCAGCGTACAATCACAAAACGGCGCAGACTTGGTTCATTTTGCGCCGAAACTGAACAAGATTAATTTTCGATCAGGTGTTTCAAATAGGTATCGCAGGTAAGCGAAATCCGCTATGATTCCGCGCTTTGTCAAAAGTCACGGCCAGCGAACCTAAGTCGGGTTGTCACTGGCAGCTAAATCATGAGAATAAAGGCTTGGTATCAATACACAAGCTTAGGCAAGGAGATCAGAAAATGGGCAATGTCCTGATTGTTGGCGCCGGTGGCGTCGGTCGCGTGGTGGCACACAAGTGTGCACAGGTTCCCGAAGTGTTCGAGCAGATCACGCTCGCCAGCCGCACTGTCTCCAAGTGTGATGAGATTGCAGCTTCGATCAAGGAAAAGACCGGTCGTACGATCGACACCGCTGCGGTGGATGCAGACAACGTGCCCCAGATGGTCGCACTGATCAAGAAGGTCAAGCCCGACCTGGTGCTCAACGTTGCGCTGCCTTACCAGGACCTGCCGATCATGGATGCCTGTCTTGAAGCGGGCGTGGACTACCTGGACACTGCCAACTACGAGCCCAAGGACGAAGCCAAGTTTGAATACAAGTGGCAATGGGCTTACCAGGACAAGTTCAAGGACGCGGGCCTTTGTGCGTTACTCGGTAGCGGCT
>PAIY01000058.1 GCA_002704825.1 Phycisphaeraceae bacterium | reverse complement strand
GGCGATGCGAGCATCGCCGATGCAAATCGACACAGGCAAGGAGCCATGCAGCAAGACAAAACGCGACAGATGGATTGCGAACGCTTTAATCTCCATCCTCCGTTACTCTCGCGCAGGCGGGAGTCCAGTGATAGGTGCAAGCGTCAAGAGAATGCCCCTGGATTTCCGTCTTCCGGGGGCGCGGGAATGACGAAATCAGAGACACAATGGAGAATAATTATTTGAGTAACTGCAAGCACAGCATGTCAATGCGATGCAGGTCGAACGCGCATCAACTCACTTGCAACGGATTCACACCCGGTGCTCCCCAATAAAAAGCCTCCACATCTTTCTCTCTGATCTTGGCGTGCTTGACGTCTTGGTGGTTTAAATAAAAAATTTCACAAAACCGACACATGGGGTATTGGTTTTTTTCAAACCTTTGGCAAACTATTACCCAACACCCGGACAGGTGATGCATCGCGCACTGCCGCCTCGGGGAGTTTCACGCATGACCTTGTCTGTATTCAACAGGTTTCAAGGTTCAACAACACACAAGTTCAATCAAAATGATCCATCCCCATACCCGGACGGCTCACGTCAATGACCAGATCGGTCAGGGCGTTTTTGCAACAACCTTCATTCCCAAAGGTGCCATGACCTATGTCATCGACCCATTGGATATCATCCTCCCGCCCGATGACCCGCGCATCACCGACCCGCTGACCCGCGACACCGTGGAGACCTACTCCTACATCGGCCCGGACGGCTCGCGCATCTTCTCATGGGACAATGCACGCTTCGTGAATCACAGTTGCAACCCCAACACCATCTCCACCGGCTACGGCTTTGAGATCGCACTGCGCGACATCATGCCCGGCGAGCAGATCACCGATGACTACGGCTTATTCAACATCACCTGGAACCTGCAATGCAACTGCGGCGATCCCAAGTGTCGCAAACTTGTCACCGCCAATGACCCTGCCCTGATGTGCATGCACTGGGATCACGCGGTCATGCAGGCGTTGGCATCCTTCACCAGTGTCGAACAACCCCTGCTCCAATACCTCGACCGCAAAACCCATCGCGCGCTGATGCTCTACCTCAACACCGGCAAGGGCTACCGCAGTGTCCGCAGCCTGCAGTACACCCCAGGCGCAACCCAACCCCACAACGGCCACAGCATCACCGCGGTGTAATGCAATCACCACCATGGACAGCAAAGCATATTCATCGTTTTGATATGGGTATCGCGGTTCAGAGTTCTGATTGTCTATAGGAGCACCGGATGTCAATCCGGTGCAGGAGTCGTTGTTCACTTACATGGGAACAATCTGCAACGTCGCACCTTCTGAGAAGGTAATCTGAGAACTGATCGTCATGACATCTGATGCCGATGACAGTGTGAATGATCCATTCGAAGCGTCTTCACCCACAAGATCAATCGCACCAGTTAATGTCAGTGTGCCACTGATTGACATCAAGTCACCACCCGAAAAGGTAATGTTGCCATTGGGATTGAGATTGATCGTATCAGTGATCGTACTGGTAAAGTCCAGTGCCCCCTGATCAATCGTCAATGTACCACTATTGATGTTCGTACTCTCGGTAAAAGTATTGGTACCGGAGAGTGTCAAGGTTCCAGGACCTAATTTGTTAATGCTACCACTGCCCAATAGTGAACCTAAGCTTTCAGAACGTTCGAGCCCTATTCGACTTTCAGGGGACAATGCGATTAACCCGTGGCCGGTCGTCACCATGTGATTGCTTCCAGACAATTCCAAGGTTCCACTGCCGGATTGGGAGGGTGTTCTGCCAGTGAGTAAATTTCTGAAAAAGCCGACGGTTTTGGTGCTGCCACTTTGAGCATTGCCGTTGGTGGGGAACGCGATGAAGGTGTCACCTGAGCGGATGGTTGCCATCTGCGTTTCGTCATCAAAGTGATCGACGAACCATCGCGTCAGCTCGTATGAAGAATCACTGTGATAAAACGTCAATGTACTCCAACCCGACATGCCATAGCGTGACCAATCCATGTTGATCAAACCAAAATGCTGCGCCAGTGTGCTGGCAGTGCTCGTCGCTTGGGAGATTCTGGACATCTGACTGAAGGCGGACGTCGATTCATGGACACGCCTAGGTTGATACATCGCCATCGCCAACAGTTGTTGACCTGCCGACTGTGCTGCAACATTCACCTCAGGTGTTTGGGCGCCGGTCACATCGACAAACACGCGGACGGTATCGCTGTTACCAAAGGGATCGGAGACGGTGTAAGTAAACACATCCCGCACCCGCTGTCCCGGATCAAGATCAGCTAACGCCTCCGTCGGATCGTAAGCAATCGTGCCATCGGCATTGACGGTTAACGCAACACCAAGTTCACTGACCGCATCCACGTGACTGTTGATGAGCATATCCCCATCGGGCGTGTAGTCATTGGCCAGTACGTTGATGTCGATAGCCGTTTGTGAATCGGTTCGCACAAAGTTGGGCACGCCGATCGGAGCAGCATCGTTACCGCCCTGTGTTTCGGTTTTGCCTTCGATGGTGATGGTCACCGTTGCCGGCTCACTTGCAGCACCGTGATTGTCGATCACGCGATAGATGAAGGTGATATCACGCTCCATGCCATCGTTAAGCTGCTGCCAATCGCCTGCGGTGTAGCTGAATGTGCCGTTGCCGTTGTTGACCAGTTGGCCATGTGATTGATTGGAGAGCAGTTGATAAGTGAGACTGTCCCCGCTATCCGGATCACTCGCATCGAACGCAAGCGTGACGGTATCGCCATCTTCCATCGCGGTGAGGGTCATGTCGTTGGCTGTGGGTGCAGCGTTGGGTTGCGTTGTCCCACCACCACCGACGGTTGTCGTGCCACCGCCGGAACCGGATGAGCCGGAACCTTCGAGGGTGACGCCGCCACTTGAGTTACTGCCGTCGTTATTGTCATAGTCAATGACGGAAACAGGATTACCAGCACCTGATCCGATTTCATCGCCCCATAGATTCATTTCGTCATTAACAAGATAACCTTCAAGAGTGTTATCAATTGTTATAAACGAGCCCCATGTTTCGCAAAGTGTAATCTCACCATCTGGTAGATACCAAGTGGCTTCTCCTCCAATATGCGACGAATTACCTAAAGACTCTGAGAGCCCCGCATTAATCAAAGACGTAGAGTACGCAAAAAATTTTCCGCCAATTGCCGTTTCAAAGTAAATATTTCCACCATACCGTGATGTTAAACCTTCAGTGCTAACTGTCCCTAAAACAGAAATACTGTCACTGGCATAAATCGCAATATTGCCACGAGGATTAATCATATCCCCAAGGGTTACTGTCCCTTCGGTATGCATTTTAAAATTCAAACCATCAATAAAAACGTTATCCAACAAAACATTGCCCGGATTCACATAGATGGAACATTCAGGATCGCTATAGAAAAGAACATTCTCAAGCGTGAATAAGTCACTGGCATCCGATCCCATATATACATTGAAATACGCAAAATCATCTTCTGTTGATAACCGTATAAAATCATCAGATGGACCACGAATTGTCAGTTCTTCAGTGACTGTCAACTGCTCTTGTAACTCGATAACCCCTTCAAGCAAGGCTTGATCGAACTCGATGACATCTTCACCTACGGTATTATTCGCAGCCTGCACGGCTTCGCGGAGGGTGATTTCGCCGTCGTTGCCGGGGGTGGCGATCAGGGCGGCAATGCTGGAGGTGTCACCATCGACGAGATCGGCAGAGCCGGTGACGGTGACAAGGTGTGGGGTGAGGGTTACACCCAATTGATTGGTGACATTGACCGTGCCAGAGCCAGAATTTGATGCGCTGCCATCTAGTGTCACTGCACTGCCATTGGTGATTCGATTCAACACCTGTGCATTGACATCCGGCTCATTGAACACGATGGACTCTGCGGGCAAGACATCAAAACCTTGATAGTCGATCGTCACAATCGAACCAGAACTGAGCAGCATGCGACTTTCCAACGGCTCGCAGATCGCGCCGTGGCATTGGGTTTTGCCAATGTATCGGTGAGGTTGCGGACGTATCGACAGCTTATGCTTAAGGCGTTTGGCCAGCGCTTGGGCTTTGGATCGGATGGACATGTTCGGATTCCCGGAATTGATCAGTGTACGACTGTTCCCCATGATACGCTGATCCATCTGGATGGCAAGTCGAAAAATGAGTTAAATCCAGCAATAAGCAGGGACAAAACCATTCGCTTACAAAAAACTCGCTTGGTCTTTTTTGCTTAATTGCGGCAAATCACTATCATGGCAAGCCTGTTTTTAAGAGAAAACAGTTTTTTGTACCCACAAACCGCCTAACCCTCAATTTTTGAAGGAACTCTCCCATGCCCAAACGCGCAAAAATCTCCGTCGTCGGTGCTGGTGGCAACGTCGGTGCCTCCGTCGCACTGTGGTCTGCCAACAAGGAACTCGGTGACATCGTTGCCATCGACCTCAAGCGTGATGACATGCTTCCCGTCGAAGGTCGTATGCTCGACCTGGCTCAGGCCGGCCCGATGGAACTCTTCGATTCGAACATCGTCGCAACTGATGACTTCTCGGCCATGGAAGGTTCGGACGTCGTGGTCGTCACCGCAGGTATCCCCCGCAAGCCGGGCATGAGCCGCGATGACCTCATCGGCACGAACGTGAAGATCGTCAAGTCCGTCAGCGACAACATCAAGAAGTATGCTCCGGACAGCATCGTGATCCTCGTCTCCAACCCGCTTGATGCCATGGTGTACACTGCGTGGAAGGCCACCGGCTTCCCCACCAACCGCATCATCGGCCAAGCCGGCTGTCTGGACGTTGCACGTTTCAAGACCTTCATTGCCATGGAAACCGGCTTCTCGGTTGCTGACATCAACGCCCTTTTGCTGGGTGGTCACGGTGATGACATGGTTCCGCTGCCTCGCTTCACCAACATCGCTGGCATCCCTGTCACCGAATTCATCAGCGAAGAACGTCTGGGCGAACTCGTCCAGCGTGCCAAGGTTGGTGGTGGTGAAATCGTCAAGAAGATGGGCACCTCCGGCTACATCGCCCCGGCATCCGGTACCGTCCAGATGGTCGAAGCCATCATCAAGGACAAGAAGCGCATCCTCCCCTGTGCTGCTTACTGTGACAAGGAATACGGCGTCGGCGGTTACTTCGTCGGTGTCCCCGCAGTCCTCGGCAAAGATGGCGTCGAAAAGATCATCGAAGTCAATCTCACCGCAGACGAAAAAGCACTCATGGACGAATCTGCAAGCCACGTCAAAGACCTGGTCGACGTTGTCAAAAACCTCGTCCCGGAACTGGCATAACTGATTCATCTCAGTTAAACCGACATACAAAACAGACGTCTGTATCGCACAGGCGTCTGTTTTTTGATGCGCACTCTGTTCACGACAGCGCGCACGCACGAGACAACGAAGCATCAGCATCACGCAGTGATGCAGCTATTGACAATGTCTAACGATGACACACTTTGTTAATCATAGCTGCGACACTGCGTGTCGCTGACACGTTTAAAACGTGCTTGAGAATCGAAAATAAACACCGAAAATCACCGATACTTGTTCATCGTTTTGATCACCGTCTGATGAGCTTCAAGCGGGTGGTTGATCATTTCCCAACTGGCTTCGGGAAAGTTCGTCCCAGCGGTGTAGAAGTGGATACTGCCTAAGCCGAACAGACGTTCGCGGACGAGAAACGTCATCTGTGTGTTCTGCAGCTTCTTGAGGGGTGCTTCGAAAATCTGAACTTGGAATACGCCTTTGACACGGATGACGCGTTGGTCGGTTAACACATAAATTCTGCTTAACCAGTTGAGGAATTGCCAGAAGACGCGCAAACCAAAGAGTCCGCCGCCTGCGATGAGAATGTCATGCTTGGACAGCGGCAGGGATGTGTAATCACAAAGGTAAAACAACGCGAAACTCAGGAGCACGATCATGATCAACGTGCGCAACGGCGCAAGAATCAGGTACCACAAACTCGGCTTGAGCAGCAGAATGATCACCTCACCTGGCTGGAGCAACTCCGCAGGCAGGATCGTCGCATCGGGTTGGCCATGCACCTGTTCATGGTCCAACTCCGCGTTGTGCGATTGATCGTTTGGCTGGGTCGATGTCATACGTCACTTAACCCTCTTGCGATTCGGACACCACATCCGGCTTGAGTACCACGATGTCCGGCAGGTTCCGGTAGTAGTCATCGTAATCCAAACCATAACCGACCACGAACTCATCAGGAATATCAAAGGCGACATAATCCACCGGCTGCTGCATCGCGGCTTCACGTTGTTTGCGAAGCAGCACACAGGTCTTCAAAGACTCAGGATTCTTGGCAGACAAAATCTCGGAGACCAGCTTGATCGTCTGTCCTGAATCGAGAATGTCATCGACAAGCAAAACATGCGAACCGGCCAGGGATGCAGGCAGATCATCCAGATCACTACCGACCTTGGCTTTCTGGGCGGTGGTCGATGTGCCGGGATAGGAACTCACTGAGATCAGGCGGATCTGCATACGCAACGGTAAATCGCGAATGAGATCCGCGACAAACATGAAGCTGCCGGTGAGGATTGGCACGATGGTGATTTCGGGCAACTCGTCCTTCTCATGGAAGTCGGCGGTGATCTGCTCAGCCAACTCGCGTACGCGATTGGCGATGGTGTGACGGTCAATGAGGATGCGCTCAATGTCTTGCTGCATGGGAGTTAGTGTAGCAGGAATAGGGATTAGTGATTAGGGATTTGGGATTAGGGCAAGGCAAAAAATAACGCACGGTTCAGCATAAACCGAACCGTGCGTTTGATTGCGATATTCAATTGTTTTCAGAATTGGGAACGGCTTTTAAAAACTGTCTTTCCCTAATCCCAAATCCCTAATCACTAATCCCCGAATTACTTCACCAGCAACTCGGCGATCTGCACGGCATTGAGTGCAGCACCCTTGCGGACCTGGTCACCACAGACGAACAGTTCAATGCCACAGACATCGGTACCCTTGCGGGAGATGTCGTTGCGGATGCGGCCGACGAAGATGTCATCCTTGTTGGAAGCTTCCAACGGTGTCGGGAAGTTGTTCCCTGCACGGTCATCGATGATGCTCACGCCCGGTGCTTTGGACAGAATTTCCTTGACGTCTTTTTCGTCAAGATGCTGTTCAAGTTCCAGGTTAATGCTCTCGGCGTGGGCACGCATGACAGGCACGCGGACGCAGGTCGCTGCGATCTGGATATCATTTTTACCCCAGATCTTGTGAGTTTCCTTGACCATCTTCATTTCTTCTTCGTTGTAGCCCGTCTCGGTGATTGGGGCGTTGTGGCTGAAGATGTTAAAGGCATACTGACGCGGGAAGATGTCACAGGTCGGCTCTTTGCCTTCGAGCACTTCACGGGTCTGCTGTTCGAGTTCTGCCATGGCGGCGGCACCGGCGCCGGAGGCTGCCTGGTAGGTGCTGACAACCATGCGCTTCACGCCCACTGCTTTATGGATCGGGGTGACGGGGACGAGCATGATGATCGTCGAGCAGTTGGGGTTGGCGATGATTCCCCCCTTGCCAAGCTCGATGCCTTCGACAGCCTCGGGGTTGACTTCGGGAACCACCAGCGGAATTTCGGGAACCATACGGAAAGCCGAGGAGTTGTCGACGACGGTTGCGCCAGCATCGGAGGCGATGGGTCCGAATTTCTTGCTGATCGAACCGCCAGCAGAGAACAATGCCAGATCGACATCACCAAAGGAATCTTCCGTCAGTTCTTCGACGGTATAGGTTTTGCCTTTGAAGTCGATGGTTTTGCCTGCACTGCGTTTGGAAGCGAGCAGTTTGAGGTTACCAATGGGAAAATTCCGCTGGTCGAGGACCCGCAGAAACTCCTGACCGACAGCGCCAGTGACGCCGACAATCGCGACATTCGGGGCAGAAGACATGTTTAACTTCCTTAAACGAAGGTTATAAAAATCGGCGCACACTTTGCACGCCGAGCCATGCATTGTATCAGACATGGACCAAAACGCGAAATGGTGTGTTTGGGATTTGGGATTTGGGATTTTCATCTGGATTGTAAACCGCTTGCGGTTTAGTGCGTCCGGCGAGATACGAAAATTCAATGACGTCCGTACGATTCATGGATCGCCAAACCACAAGCGTTTTTTTATTCGAAATCCCAAATTGTCTTTTCACTTGACTATTCCATTTTTAGAACTATATTCCATATATGGAATCATGGTCCCCAACGCCCATCACCCCTGATCCTGCGCCTGCCTTAACGCGCGGCCTGGCAATTCTCTCAACGTTGACCAGCAAGGGGGCGACGACGCTTGAGGCATTGGTACGCGAGACCGGGTTCCCAAAAACATCCGTTTTGCGTTTACTCACCGCCATGACCGACTGCGGTGCGGTGGAGCGTGATGAGTTGACCAAGCGATACTCAGCCAAAATCACGCTTTATCGTCGTGAAGAGACGGGCATGACGTTAATCCATCGCGCTCGGGAGGTGATGAGTAGCATCAGTCAGCAATTCAACCACACCTGCGAACTCTACCGTCACTTCCCCAGTGGGTTGACCATGATCGAACGTGTCGAACCAGACGAAGTGACCGTCACGGCCACCGCACGTATCGGACACTATCGCGATCTCACCGAGATTGAATCACTGAGTCTGGTTTACCGTGCGTACATCGGTGATCCTGCCAAGGCGCCGCGAAAGGGACTTTGGCAATGGGATGAACACTGCAAAGCCCAGTCGATCAAACTTGGCGTGGTCAATCAACTGATCAAAGAGACCGCACAGCAAGGCTTTGCCTTTGACCTGACGATCAATCCCAATGGCGTAAGGCGATACAGCGTTCCAGTATTTCGAGAAAACAATAGTCAATCGCTTTGGGGGATCCTGTCGATCGCCCAGGTGGTGCATCCAGCCAACCCCAATCCCAGCCCTGAAATTATTCAAGCCATGACTGACGCGGGTGAAATTCTCAGCGGTCAGTCGCATCCTGTAAACCAATCTTGACATTCTGCTTTGTTCACGAAGGAAGACAACCATGCGAATTTTGTATCTTGACCTCGACGCTTTGAACCCCAGCCATTTGAGCTGCTACGGGTATCACCGTAACACCAGCCCGACTATTGACCAGATCGCAACCGAAGGTCTGCGTTGCACCAACGTGTACACGCCTGACGCACCGTGTCTGCCATCGCGTACCGCGTTTTACTCCGGCCGTTTTGGCATCCAAACCGGTGTCGTTGGACACGGTGGCACAGCTGCCCAACCCAAGATTCAAGGCAAGGACCGCGGCTTCCGTGATCACTTTGATGAGAAAGGGTTTGCCCGTCAGCTTCAAAAAGCAGGCTACCACACCGCGATGATCTCACCGTTTGGTCAGCGTCACGCAGCCTGGCAGTTTTATGCAGGCTTCAACGAAATTCACAATACCGGCCAAGGCGGCTCGGAGTCGGCTGAAGTCGTCCAGCCTGTGATTGAAAAGTGGTTCAACGATCACGCATCCGAAGACAACTGGTACATGCACATCAACTTCTGGGATATCCACACGCCTTACCGCGCCCCGATGGAGTATCCCAACCCGTTTGAAAATGAACCCATTGCTGATTGGCTTACCGAAGACCTGCTTGCCAAGCATATGAAGAAGACCGGCCCGCACTCCTGTAGTGACCTGGGCATGTACAACGACAACAACCCCAAGCAGTGGCCGCGTCTGCCTGAACGTATCACCGACATGGCTTCACTGAAGCAGTGGATCGATGGCTACGACGTTGCCATCCGTTACGTGGATGACAAGATCAAGTGGATGGTCGAAAAGCTCAAAGCCGATGGCGTCTACGAAGACACCGTGATCATCATCTCCGCGGACCACGGCGAAAACCAGGGCGACCTGGGCATCTACGGCGAACACGGCACCGCGGACCATGCGACCTGTCACATTCCGATGATCGTCAAGTGGCCCGGTGGTGCGCAAGGCAAAGTCGATAACGAACTGCATTACAACGTCGACTGGGCGCCCACGGTCATGGACATGATCGGTGCTGAAAAGCCTGACATCTGGGACGGCAAGAGCTATGCTGCAACCGTCAAGGACGGCACGCCTGACGGCCATGAAGACCTCGTCATCAGCCAATGCTGCCACGTCTGTCAGCGTTCAGCACGCTGGGGCAAGTGGTTGTACATCCGTACCTATCACGATGGTTTCCATCTCTTTGATGATGAGATGCTTTTCGATCTGGATAACGATCCCCACGAAACCACCAACCTCGCTGCAGATCATCCTGAACTCTGCAAGGAAGGCGCTTACCGTTTGATGGGTTGGTATGACGCACAGATGCAAAAGATGGCCAAGGTCTGTAACGACGTGGTCGATCCCCTATGGACGGTCATCCGCGAAGGCGGCCCGCATCACACGCATCACAACCAGGGCGCCAAGACATTAGCCAACTACATCGAACGTCTCAAAGAAACCGGCCGTGAAGATGGGGCCAAGGCATTGAGCGAGAAGTATGCTGACCATCTTGCGACGCTGAAAAAATAAACCGGCGATCAGGCTGACAATTGAATAAAAAACGACAACGCCCTGCCAGTGATCTTGCAGGGCGTTGTTGGTTTGGAGGGTTTCAAACAATGAATTTCATGTTATCTCTGATCATTTCGTCATTCCCGCGATGGGGCTTGATGCACGTCGTTTCACAAACATATTTGTGGCTTGAGATGATTGGCGATTTAAGTGTCGAACTGACTCGACACAACTTTCGATCATTTGAGCACCGGGTGTCAACCCGGTGCCCCATGGATCAACGTACGCACAACGGGCACCGGGTTAACACCCGGTGCTCAACGTTGAATTTGACGTACATCAAGCCCCTGCGCAGGAGCGACACGGCTTTGTGGGGATGCATGTGATGTCACATCAAGGCGCGTGGTGTTGCGTCTTACTCCTGCATCATGGGGCAGGGTTCGGGGATGCTGTCGAAAAAACCTGCCAACGCTGCGGGGACGCCTGCGCGGGAATCATTCTCACGGATCGTTTTGCAGAGATAGCATTGATCCTTCATACCGGGCGCTTCAAAGTCCTGCAATACGGTGAAGCCCAGTCGCGAGAGCAATGCTCCCACACGATGTTTTTGCGCAGCGATGTTGGTCCAGACCTGCGTGTAGCGGGGTTTGACCTGTTGCGTGAAGCCTTCGATGAGTTGTTTGAATGCCAGGAAACTCCGAGCATGAGGCAACATGTAGATATCGACGATGTAGGCAACGGATGTCGGCACCCATGAAGCATCATCGCTGTCGATCATGCCAATGAATCCGACAAGTTGCTCATCGTTACCAATCACCGTGACCTTGCCCTGCTGGATTTGCCCTTCCAGCCGGGTTGCCCATTGATCCGTGGTGTCATCAGCCGGCGTTTGAGCCAAGGCCATGTCCTGTTCATGTTCCTCACACATGAACTGTTTCCACAATTGGATCAACTCATCACGGTCATGTGCCTCTGCGGGTTTCACGTGCCAATGAACCTGCATGGGTCATGCCTTCCTTTTGAGCGTGCAAGTACCACCACGCTCAGGGATGTCTTCTCGTTGTCTTGCGTCAGTACATAAAAAAAGACGCTCGACTGCATTATACAGTCAAGCGTCTTATTTTTTAAGTGCGGCCGAGAGGGATCGAACCTCCACGGGATTTTACTCCCACTAGATCCTTAGTCTAGCGCGTCTGCCAATTCCGCCACGGCCGCGATTGGCATCCATTTGGAATGGAACGAAACAGTATACCGACTTTTTTTGATCTGCCAAGTCGACATGGCGACCCACTGCCAACAGACAAACTTCGCCAAAGGACACAACTAGCGGTTATGTCAACCTTTTGGACTGTAACGATGATTTTATCGGAAGATTCCCGACCTTTGGGCGTTTCATAAACATCACTGTTAAACACCTGTGAACCTTGCAGACCATGCATCCGTCCCCGATTCCAACACAATGACTACAATGCATCACGCATGAATGAAACTCAGGCCAACGATTTAAAAATGGTTAAGCCAACCAAACCGAACATCCCGCTGTGGGTTGTCGGCGTCGCCCTGCTGCTTCTGGCAGGACATGTCTATCTCTCCATGCGACAGATCAAAACACGCTCCCCAGTCGGCACAGAGATTCATCATCTGATCCGTGGCAGTGAAGCGTTGCTTGGAAACGGCAACGGACTTGGGCGCAATGCACATCCCTACGACTACGTCGTCGGCCTGCAACTACTCAGCGCGCCGATCGATCACCGCCCGACTGCAACGGATGACTCAACGCCCATCGCCGAACAGATGGACAACGCTGCACGCCAATGGGTGTACACCGGCATGTTCACCGTTTCGGACTCACCGCTCTATGCAGCGCGATACACCACCTTGCTAATGAGTGTCCTGCTTGCTGTGATCGTCTTTGCAGTCAGCCGTAAACTCTGGGGTGAGCAAGGGGGGTTACTGTCATTGGCCTTGTACTGTTATTCACCGACGATCCTGGCGCACAGCAGTCTTGCAACCCCTGACCTGGCCAACGCGTTTATTCTCATGGCACTGGGCGCCTGGACATGGAAAACAGCAGCCCGTGCCACCAGGTCCGACACACCTGCAGGCATCTGGCCGATCATGATGCTTCTGCTCATCGGTGTCATGCAATGGGCGATGGTCAACAAACCCCAACCCTCTCAACTCTGGGCAGGCAGTTGGTATCTCAACGGCCAAACCTTCGACAAACATCCCTCCGGTTTTTATCTCTACAGTTTCCTGATCAAAACGCCGGTGGTGATTCTGGTCATGCTCATGGTTGCTCAAGTCACGTGGATGCTGCGTAAGGGTGAACGGCGACGGGATGCCCAACGCGCATGGCCGATGATCTGCATTGTGCTTTGCACGCTGTACATCGCAACACGCGTTGACGAACCGATTGGTTTGCGGATGCTTTTGCCGATATATCCAGCGCTGTTTGTTCTGGCTGGTTCAGCCATGCGATTAAAATTGGATAATGCATCGACACCCAATCTCAAACGACATCATGCACGGCTCCTATGCCTGCTTGGCGTGACCGTGCTGATGCTCCAAACGCTATTATTCCCGCAGCATTTTCTCACGTTCACCAATCAGGCAGCCCGTGAGCATGATGCCATCTTCCCACACTTGGCAGTCGACAATCTGGATTGGGGGCAGGATCACCAAACAGCAGCAATAGACGCGGACTTTTTAGCAAGCTTTGGCCCCCTGGCAGAAGCCGATCCCAACACTTCAGCAAAAAGTCTATTCCAGTGGTCCGACATCGCGTTAACCGGCGGTCGCTATGTCATCAGCAGCAATTACCTCTCCGGCGCGACACCTGCGATTCTGCCACGGGATTGGACCGTGCAGATGGAGCAGGACTACCAGCGACTGCGGGACTACTTTGCAGCAGGACTCTTGAAAATGCCTGAAAGTCACAGCGGTCATCATGACCATGGCTTACCTGAACTGTCTCACGAACAATGGATGTGGCTGCGTTTGCGACTGGCGCGAATCTGTGCGCACCTTCGCGTTCGTGAGCCTGATTCGGTGATCAACAAAACCATGCTGGTGTATCAACTCTCCGACGAACAGGTCAGGTTCATGCTGGATACACCGCCGTATCCTGAGAAGTCGGGTGAAGGTTTGGATCTGTAATTCAATGCTTTGATGGCGTGGTGTACTCAACCGCGCTCAAGACAATTAACCACAGATGTCATTTGAAAAAAAGCCGTACCTTTCCTGAGGTACGAGTCGATTAACTGAAATCTCACCCCGCACCCGTGACCCGGGAGGGGCACGGCTTTCACTGTTGCAAACGCACTAATTTGCCTTGAACATCTGTGTTCATCTGTAGTTTGAGCAGTTAAAAAACAATCTTAATGTCATCGTATTTGTTCGTCATTCCCGCGCAGGCGGGAATCCAGTGGCATGCAGTAGACGGTTGCAGATATCACTGGACTCCCGCCTGCGCGGGAGTGACGGAGGGCGGAGATTCATTTTTGGGAATGTTCTAATTTGCCTTGAACATCTATGTTCATCTGTGTGTATCTGTGGTTTAAAAATGCCTTGAACACGGATGCCAACGATAAGCCTGAAAACAAAAAACCGTCAGACCCACGTGTGATCTGACGGTTTTGTTTTTGTGTTATGTCGAAGTCTTAAGCAACAGGGTTGATGGCCAAACCGGTTGCAAGCTTCGGGTAGAAGAAGGTGCTCTTCTGGGGCATGAGTTCACCGCTGGAACACACCGCACCGATGGACTCGATGGGGGTTGCCTGCATGATGACGCCGAGGTCGAAGTTTTCCGAGTCGGTGACCTTTTGGGTTTCATCAAGGTCATGCGGGAACTTCCAGGTGACTTTGCCACCGTTGCAGAAAGTCGGTTCGCAGATGCCTTCGACGATGAGGTGTTGAAGCACGGCGACATCAAGCTGACGCCAGGCCTCGCTCATGTTGCCATGCGAGTCCTTGAGCGGATCGCTATCGACCGTGGTTGCAATGTGCAGACCAGCCTTGGGATCGTAAAGCCCCATGGCATGCGGTCCGGCATCGGGGAGTGCCGCTTCAAGTTCAGCCATCGTGCCTTGGAAAGGTTTGATGACGAGTTTGCCTGCCGAAGCCTGGGCGAATTTTTCGAAGCTGTAGTCTTTCATGCCACCAAGCACGCGGTGCGTCGGGAGCACAATGCAGCCGGGGTCGGTCAATGCAACGAGGACGAAGAGGCATTGGTTGCCGGGGTGACCTTCGGGGAAGGGACCGACGGCTTCGCGGTAGTTCAGTGCTGTGCCGTAGCGGTGATGTCCGTCAGCGATAAAGGTGTCACAGGGGCCAAGGGCGTCCTGGAATTTGGATATAGCTGAACTATCTTCAAGTACCCACACTTCGTGCAGCACACCGTCGTTACTGGTCGTTGCAGTGAAAGTCGGGTTGCCTTTGTCTGCCACTTCATCAAGCAGTGGCTGAACTTTGCCTGCTTGATCAGCAAACAAACCAAAGATCGGTGAGAGCTGGGCCTGGGTGGCTTTCATCAACTTTAGTCGATCTTCCTTGGGTGCAGAAAAAGTTTGTTCGTGTGGGAAGATGCCACCGTTGCCATCGGAGCCGGGCCCAAAGTCCTGTAACTGGACATTGGCAATGACACCACGACGCTTGTATTCGGTGCCTTTGACGGTGTAGGTCTGCTGGTAGACGTAGATCGCCGGTGTGGTGCGTTTACGCAGGTGTCCTTTTTCCAACCACTCGCTAAAGACCTCCGAAGCCTTGAGATAAGTCTCATCAGGACCGACTGTCTTGGGCGGCAGGTGCGGCAGGTCAACCGCGACGATGTTATGCGGGTTACGATCCAGCAGCGTCTGCTTGGAACATTCGTCCAAGACGTCATACGGCGGGGCGATGACACTCGACAAATCTTTTAATTCATTGAAGTTATATTCAATTGCAGCAATGGGTGAAATCTTTGGCATGGCTTTTGCAAATCCTCTTTTGTCGGATGGCTAAACAGTCACAAGACCCAACAGGGTACCGACTGGACAAACTTTTTGAAAGTGAGCTGCAAGGATTGGGGCTCTTTTAGCGTTTAACAAACATGTGACCTGACGTCCTGAGAGTTGCGACTATGGGACATGGCTTGAACGTATGATTTGGACAAATGCTTGAACTGACACAAGCGATGGGTTCAGACAAACCAGCAAGGAGGTAGCGGATGACCCCTGCATTTGAAGAACAATATGTGCATAAGCCTGTTGGCAAAACGTCAAAAAACAGAAAATATCCACAAACCTTCGTTTCGGCCTTTGATTTTTCTTTCAACTGGCTAAGATTCCGCCTCTTGAAATTTGTAACGCACCCACATTGGATGAGGAGGTGTGCCGTGTCGAACCTCATGGTTGAGGGTCAATTTGTTTCCCTGGAGAGCGCACAGCGTTTGCTGGCTGACATGCGTAACCGTCAGCTCGAATGCGCAAGACAGGGCAAAATCAAACAGTCTGCTGACTATGCACTCAAAGCTCAGCGTCTGCGAAAGGCCATCGAACTGCGCTTAAAGCAGCAGCAACACGCATCCTGAATCAACACACATCCAACCGGTGGGGCCGGGGCAATTCAACGTTCTATTTTTTGGTGGGTTTGAAACTTCTTGAGATGACAACATGCAAGACAACAACCAACAGGTTGGGTTGCTGCCGTTGTCAATGCGCCCCAAAAAAACAACATCCCCTCGCATCAACTCATGCGAGGGGATGGGCTGTGATATCAAAAACAAGACACGCCAATCATTTGGCAGCGTCCATCAATCGTCATAGATAAACGCACCGTAAAGCTTGTAATCAAAGTGTACGATTTCCATGGTCCCTGCTTGATCCAGACTAAGACGTAACTCACCGACGTCGACTGGGAGTTTGAGGGTCATGGTGTGTTCGCCATTGCCGGTGAAGGTATTGAGTGTGGACCAATAGCTGCCGTTCCATCCCTGTAGACGAACCACAGCATTGGTTGGCAGGATGTTATCCAACACGAATGACACTTTGACCCATGGCTCGGTATTCAGGTTCAAACTCATCGCTTTGAGACTCACGGCTGCGCCGTGATTGGGCGAAGTACTGGTCAAATGCAGTCGACGTTTGACCTCATCCCAAACCAGTACGCCACCACTGCTGCCATGCCATGATCCCATGCCACCGCTAAAGTCGCGCGTGTTGGAACTTTCTTTGCCGTTCCAGTAATCCATCGCATTGCTGTCACCACCGGGTCGGACATCCACCTTGGGAAAGAAGCTTGCCCCCTGCCCACTGCTACCGCCCAGCCCGCCACCGATGCAGGTCTTGTCGATTTTCAGGTATCCGCCGTCAACAATTGCCGTCTTACCCCCATCGTGATTAAGTTTGCAGTCGTAAAAGGTCGCATTGCCTTGCGCCAGGTAGATCAACGCTTCCTGTGGTTTATCCGGTTCACATCCGCCGGTGACTTCAATGCCAATGAACGAGTTGTTGGCTTCGGCGTAGCTCATTTCAATGCTGTAGAGATTGCCCATATCGCGTTCGTAGATGCCAGCGATGAATCGGTTGTGACGATTCTTTTGTGACTGCGGTGCGGGGAGATTGGGGTCGATTTTGTACGCCATGAGAATATGACGGGCATCGACATTATCCGGCGCTGTGATGAAGGCACCGCCCGGTTCGGACAACGTCCAGTTAGTATTGGCATCACAAGCAATGAACGTGTTGTTGGCAGCATGGTTGTACAGCGCGTAACACACCAGATTGTCATAGGAATCACAGTCCATGAAAAAACTGTTCTGCGTGTTACCCAACACAAAGCCTGCCTTGGTGCAGAACCGCACGCGGACACTGACGGTGTGTGATCCATTGCCACCGGGATAGAGGATGCCCCACTCCGCTGAGACATTGCCATTGAAATACATGTCGGAGATCTTGGCATTGGACGAAGCCTTGAGCATGTAAGGCATGGGCGCGATCGCAACGATCTCGGTTTCCTTCTTACCTTCGCCTTTAAACATTTTCTCACCAATCATCAACGGCGAACTGATGTAATACTTCCCAGCCGGCAGCGAGATGACGTCCTGCGTGTCGAGCATGTTCTGGATGTAGGCCGTGTCATCCTGGGCATGTGCAGGCCAGGCGATCAGCAGCAACAAGAGGATCGCAACCCACCAACGATTGGGCTGTCGGCCGATCCACCTGTGGGTCACGAACTGCTTGGGATGGGTAAGTACGTGCATAACATTGTCTCCATTTTCAAACCCGCAGCATCTGTGACACGACTTTGCATCACAGACGCTGCATTTTTTCAAACACCCTCCCCGGACACCTGGCAAAGTGATACCTGCTCATGCCTGACTGGACCATCACGCATGATTGGCAACGAAAACTGAAGCTAAAGCCGGGCGGCAAACCCGACATCAAAATGAATGGCGGTGGATCGTGTTCCTATTGATACAATTGAGGTCTTTCGAAGATTAAGCAGCAAATGCAAAGCGGTTAGGCATTATTGCCGATAGGTTTGCCGAATCGATTCGGCATGTTGACAGTTAATTCTAGGTTCGCTCATATCAGAAATCAACGATTGGAAGCGGGAGATTTTCACCACCACGACAAGTCTTATCAATCCTGAAAAACGCAAGCGGTTTTGCTCATTGAACTCACTTGGCGGGGTAGCTGAAACTGTCCAGATCGATGTCCAGCTTCTTGATCTTGTAACGGATGATGCGTGGCGTAATACCCAACTGTCGGGCGGCGGCAGCGGCATTGCCTTTGCAGGTCTTCAGCGCATCGCTGATCAGATCACGTTCCAACGCATCGACCTGCGCTTCAAACGTCCCCGTCTGAGATTGTCCCGGGGCTTCGGGCATTTCCAGTGTCGGCGGGAGATTGTGGGCACAGATCACCCCATCGTCAGCAAGAAGCACCGCATGCTCCACGCAGTTCTCAAGCTCACGCACATTCCCCGGCCAGTGATAGGACATCATCGCATTGATCGCAGGTGTACTGATTCGCTTGATCTGCTTGTCCATCTGCCTGGCGTATGTCTGCGCAAAGTGATTGGCCAAAAGCAGAATATCGTCGCGACGTTCACGCAGCGGCGGGAGCACAATCGGGAACACGTTGATCCGATAGTAAAAATCCTGACGCATCTGCGAATTTTGGACCGCTTGTTCCAAATCGCGATTCGTTGCAGCAATGATCCGTACATTGGCTTTGATGGTTTCGTTGGACCCCACCCGTTCAAACTCACGCTCCTGAAGCACGCGCAGAATCTTGACCTGTAAAGACGGGTAAAACTCACCAATCTCATCGAGGAACAATGTCCCGCCCTGAGCTTCTTCAATGCGTCCGATGCGCTGATTGATCGCGCCGGTGAACGCACCGACTTCGTGGCCGAAGAGTTCAGACTCCAACAGGTTCTCGGAGAGTTGAGCACAGTTAACGCGAACGAATGGGCCGTTGGCGCGGGCGGATGCATAATGGATGGCGGTGGCAATGAGTTCCTTACCCGTGCCGGTCTCCCCGCGGATGAGCACGGTGGTATCGCTTGCTGCAACACGTTTGATCTTGACGTAGACCTCACGCATCAGTCGCGAGTTACCAACAATATTTTCAGGCCGGAATTTTTCTTCCAGTGCATCACGCAAACGCAGGTTCTCATCCTGCAGCGCCTGAGCCTGTTCCTGTTTGAGGCGTCGCGAACGCACGTCATAGCCGATCATGCTTGCCACGATCGTCAGGCAGCGTTCGGCTTCGTCCAGAAACTTTAAACTCTCCTGAGTGATGTCCACCGCCAACGTCCCCACGGGCGTGGAGCCAACCGTGATCGGCACGCAGATGAAACTCACATCTTCCAATGACTCACCACTGCGATCATGAATGCGATCACAAAAACGCGGCTCGTTGGCAATGCTTGGGACGATGATGGATTGGCCGGTGGTCATCACATAACCGGTGACACCTTCACCTGGTTTGTAGCTGGCAGCGGTATCGCCTGTGGCATGATTGGCGGTGGCAGCGACAAACAGCTCGGTCTTGTCACCATCAAGCAGCATCACCGTGCCACGCTTCATGGTCAGACGTTCTTCCAGAACCTTGAGGATTTCCGTCAAAGTTTGCTGCTGCCCACTGCGTTCGGAAAGAACACGGGCAATGTCATAGAGCGCCTGCATCTCACCTTCACGGCGACGCTTCTGCTCGGCGCACATCATGGGGTCTGCTGCATTCATATGCAACTGGCAATCATCTGAACAGACCGTAGGCAACGGGTTGTCGGTGTTTTTGGCCTCACGCATCGGCATACTCACAGCGTCGAGGGTCGTCCGGGTGACTCCATGATGGTCCAAAAGTGACGTTAATGTCGTTTTTGACGAGGTTTACCTCTGTTATATCAAGCGCTACATCAACGGTTCTCGTGCCATCAAGCAAGTCGGTACTTACGCTTGTGTAATGACCTGCAAAAACGATGCCGTAACCGAACGTTCAGAAGAAAATTCCAATACGCAGGCAAAGTCTTTTGATCGGGTGAATTACGAATGCAACAAAGCATGCTTCGAGAAATCGCAATCAGTCACAAAGTGATAGCAGCAGTAAACCCCTAGCTGCATCACTGCGTGATGCTGATCATGGCAAATGAATATCAATGAAACGAAATCAAATCAACATCAGTTCTGACAGGTCGTGTCACGGAATCGTGTACACGGGCAATCAAACCGGTCAGCGTTTGGAAGTGTGGGTTGTGTCTCAGTCTGCTCGGTCATCACGTCGGCATGCAAACTCAGTGCTGAAGCTTTGAACAGACACCACGTGCGGATCCCCTGCCGAAGATTGAATTCGACAATGGCCTGCTGCGTGACTTCCACCAGAACACTGGCGAACGTGCCGTTCTCGTTAACATCCACCACGCAGAAGTGTCGGTTGCCCTGCTCGATGACCTGCCTCACCACGCCCGGCAAGCGGTTCTGCATCGTGATCGTCTCAGCTGGCGACATCGCCAATGTGATATCACTGGGACGCAACAAACCATTGACACATTGGCCGACTGTTAACGTCTGGTCAATCACACCACGCACCGGATACCTTAGCGAATGTGCCTGCTCCCCACGGAAACGTAACACCGTCAAACCGGCCTGCGTATCCAAATCATCCACCACCAACGGCAGGACGTTGACCGGTTCGCTGAGATTCAGCCGACTGAATGTCCGCTCATCCTGAACCAGGTCCATGAACCGACCTTGAGCAATCGCCTTGCCATCTCGCATCAGTAACAAATGATCCGTCAGACTCAGCAGTTCACTGAGTTGGTGGCTGACAATCATCATCGGGATGCGCGTCAGTTGCGACACCTGTTTAAGCAGTGGCAGAATCTGATCAATGAGCTTCGGATCAAGACCCGCAGTCGGTTCGTCGAGCAACAGCAACTTGGGGAAACAGAGAATCGCCCGAGCGATGGCAACGCGCTTCTGCTCCCCGCCGGAGAGTGTGCCGGCCTTGCGATCCAGCAGGTGATCGATTTTCAAAAACGTTGCAATCTCATCAGGCGAAAATCGGCGTGCGCTGCTGGGCGTGAGTTTGTAGCCGTAGGTGATGTTCTTGCGGACTGTCTTTCGTGGCCAGAGTCGGTTGTCCTGAAACACCACGGACACCTGCCGCTTGTGCGGTGGGACAAAGGTTCGCGATTTGGCATCACAGAGCGTCACGTCATTGAGTTTGATTGAACCGGTGGTCGGTCGGACCATGCCAGCCAGCAGGTCAATGAGCGTACTCTTGCCACTGCCCGACGGGCCGTAGACACCGAGCATGCCCCCCGCCAGATCACATTGGACATCCAGTTCGAAGTTGCTGCGCAGCAGTTGGACATCGACATGCAGACTCATGATCGACTCCTTGCATGTTCAGTGCGCAGCGCACTGTCACGATACCGACGGCTCAGCAACTCAGAGATAAACACGGCGGTGAGTGAAAGAATGATCGAAGCAATCACCAGGCGATGCACCGACGATTCAGCGTCGGGTAACTGCATCGCGCGGAAAATGGCAAGCGGTAGTGTGCGGGTCTGACCTTCGATGTTGCCTGCAAAGGTGATCGTCGCCCCGAACTCACCGACACTACGGGCAAAGGCAAGGATCATGCCGGTGATCAACCCCGGGAGTGCAGCAGGAAGTGTGATGGTCAACCAAACACGAATCGGTGAGGCACCACAGACCGATGCGGCCTGTTCCTGTCCTTTGTCCACTGCTTCAATCGCCAACCGCACCGCACGGACCATCAGTGGCAAAGCCATCACGGATGATGCCAAGACCGCAGCAATCCACGTGAACGCGATGGGAATCCCAAGTGTGTTTTCGAAAAAGGAACCGATATGACTTTGACGTCCTGTGAGCATCAGTAAACCGTAGCCCACCACAACAGGGGGCAAAACCAACGGCAAATGGATTGCTGCTTCAAGCCATGTCCGACCGAAAAATCGCTTGCGTGCTAGCAACCAACCCAAAAACACGCCGGGCACCAACAGTAACCCCACACAACACGCTGCAACGCGAAGCGTCAGCAACACGGCAGCAGTATCCTGAGTTGTCCATTGACTGAACATGGCGATTGTTCTTTTCTGTCTTCGCAAGCTGGATCGTGTCGGTCCGGTTGCCTTGTTTACTTGATCACTTCAAATCCCGCACGCTCAAAAACACTGCGTGCTTCATCCGACTGTAAATACACGGCAAAGGCGGCGGCTTCGTTGGATGTCGCCTTCATCAAAGCCAGTGGGTAACGCACCGGCTGATGCGAAGTTTCAGGCAACGCGTAAATCACGTTGACCTTCTTGCTCGCTGCAGCATCCGTTGCATACACCAGTCCCAGCGATGCCTGGCCGGTCTCCACCAGCAGTAACGCACCACGGACATCCTTGGCAGGGACGACCTGAGAGACAATCTTATCCCAGAATCCCAGATTCGTTAAGGATGTTTTGCCATACATCCCAGCAGGCACGTGGTCCGGGTCGCCCATGGCCAACTTGTCTGTGAGATCATTCAGTGGTTCAAGGCTCTGCCATGTCTTTGGCGATGATGAAGTCGGGGCAATGAGGACGATGCGGTTGGCCAGTAAATCCACGCGCATCTTAGGCGCGATGAGATCGCGATCCTGCAGGTAGTCCATCCACTTGGTGTTGGCCGAGAGATACAGATCGGCCTTGGCACCCTGCTCGATTTGTCGAGCCAACGTGCTGGATGAGGCAAAGCTGGTCATCACCTTCACGCCGGTTTGCTGCTCGTATATCAGCGCCAACTGTTCAATGACATTGGTGGTGCTTGCGGCAGCAAAAATCGTGAGCCGACGTGGCGACTGCTGTGACGAGGAGGCACTGGACTGATCGCAACCCGGTAATGTCAATAACAGGGCAAGTAAACCAATGAGAAAAAACGAACAGCGTTTCATGATCCTATCAATTCTACGACATGTCCCGCGTTGGGCACGAATCGATCATACAAGTCACAAACTTCAAAACGCGTTAACCCCCGATTTAATTCCGACGCGGCTTCTCGAACCCGTGAAAGCAACTCGGTCAGTTGCGTCTCATTCAATGCCTCACGCTTGGAGCATGTGAGTACGTGTTTGAGCGCCGCCGTCCCCGAATGCTTGCCGATGACATACTGGCGACTGAGACCGAGCATGCCCGGCTCAAAGGGTTCGTAAGCGGTGGTGTCACGGAGCATCGCATGCACGTGAATCCCTGACTCATGACTGAAAACACTGTCGCCCACCACGGGTTGATTCACGGGAATATTCCGACCGCTGGCCTGCGAAACCAGCTTGCAGATGCCCGGCAGTTGATCCAGATGATGCGGTGAACTTTGCGTATCACGACGCAGTTGCAGGCTCATGATCAACTGCTCAAGCGCAACGTTGCCCGCACGCTCACCCAGACCCAGCACGGTGGTATCAACGCTGGTCACACCTGCTTCAAGTGCCATAACACTGTTTGCCAGCGCCATGCCAAGATCGTTATGCATGTGCACACCTACGGTCATGTCCCGTGCAGCATCGACACAGTCGTAGCATGTTTCGTAAGCAGCCATGGGATGCCAGACACCGACGGTGTCTGCGATGCGCACGCGATGTGCGCCAACCGCTCGGACTTCTGCAACGAAGTGACGAAGCTCACGAATGTCAGCACGGGAAGCGTCCTGAGCGCCAACGGAGACATATTCAAAATGGGACAACGCCCAGGGAACCAGTTCATGCAGTTGGTCATAGACCCAGGTCATGTCTTTACCAATCGCGCCCAGATGAATCTGTGAGACGGGTAAGGACAAATGCACGGACTTCACACCGGTGGACAAGGCCCATTGCAGATCCTGTTTGCGGGCGCGACACCAGGCAGTCAGACGCACGGGTAGATTCAGGTCCACGATCTGGGAAATGGTCTGACGCTCGGTCTGCCCCATCGCAGGTGTGCCGACTTCGATTTCATCGACACCGACTGCAGCCAACGCAGTGGCGATGGCAATCTTCTGATCCGGCATGAAAGCAACCCCCGGAGCCTGCTCCCCATCGCGTAACGTCGTATCCACGATCCAGCAGTTGAGGTTGTCCTGACACATGCGTTTGATCCGTAAAAAAACAGGGATTGGGGATTAGTGAATAGGGCTGTCAATCACAGGTAACTTTATCTTGCTGCCTTTCCCTAATCCCAAATCCCTAATCACAAATCCCTTGAAACAAAAAAACCACAGAGAACACAGAGATCACAATGCAGGCACATGAAGATCGAGTTGGTTATCCAGCCCTGTGTTCCCTGTGGTTCAAAAAAGCTTGTTACTCAGCCAGCAACGCTTCGCAGGCAGAGTCTTCTTCCAGCGCGTCGAGAATTTCATCGATCTTCTCTTCGTCAACTTGCGGGTACCACCAGCCGTTGGGATAAACCACCATCAGCGGTCCCTTATCGCAACGCTTAAAGCAACTGGTCGTTGAGACCATCGCATCAAGCTCGCGGTCGATGATTTCGTTTTCAAGATACTGCGGCAGATCGGCAGCACCTTTCTTGTTGCAGACACCCTTAGGTTCGCCCTGAGTGCGGTAACTGTTGCAGATCATGATGTGATATTTGCAGGTTTCCATAACGTGTATCCTTGTGTTGTGTGGTTGAAAAAGTCTTTGTATCCAACAAGCTTTTCATGCTTCTTCGAAGCATCAGCTTTGCGTCGCAACGCAGCTATTGTGTTTGTGTTTATCCGCAGCCTGTACCTGTCCCAGTGCAGCCGCCGCATCCGACGCCGTCGTCGTCACAGCCGGAACCGTTCTTGGTGACGCGGGAAGGCATGCGGGGTTTCTGCCCCTTGTAGACCGCATCAAGTGCTTCTTCGATGAGTCCTTCAGCAACCAGCACGCGGATGCCATGCTTGGCTAAAGCGACCTTGGGATTCTGGCCGGCGGAGGAACAGATAATCGCCTGGCAGTCGGTCAAACGCTTGGCTAACTCATCCCAACGATTTTCACCTCCACCGGGAACCGGCGTCGGGCGCGTCTCGATGGATTTGTATCCGCCGTGACCATCGGGGCCAAAGACCCAGAGCTGCTCAGACTCACCAAGATGCTGATTGACCAGTACACCCTCATACGAAGTCACCGCGATGTACGGCCGATTCTCCGCGTCGTCTGCAATCGGAGCATTGGCCGACTCCATCAACGCCTGGTTGATCAACTCACTGTTGTCTTCACCGAGCATCCCTACGGCGTCGGCACGACATCTTGAGCAATGCTTCATCTGTGGTAAGTACTGGCCGGACTGGGCACGCACGGCTTCCATCAATTCGGCAGACGGTTCATCAAGCTCAGCAAACGGGGTTTTCTCAACGGGAATCAATGCCATGCAGTTGTGGACATCGGCGCCCAAAGCTTGCACGGTCTTGGAGATTTCTTCGATGTGATGATCATTGATACCGGGCATCACGATGCTGTTGACCTTAACGGTGACGCCATGTTCATGAAGCTGACGGATCGCATCAAGCTGACGCGAGAGCAGAATCTGGGCAGCAGCAAGACCACGGTAAACCATCTTGTCCGGGCGGGCGAAGCGATAAATCTTTTCGCCAATCGTCGGGTCAACCGCGTTACACGTGATGGTGACGTGACTGGTTTCCAGTTCCGCGAGTTCTTCAATGTACGGGCCAATACCCAGACCGTTGGAGGAAACACAAAGAATCATCTCAGGAAAATCCTTACGGATCAGACGCAGGGTTTCCATGGTTTCCTTGCCGTTGGCAAACGGATCACCGGGACCGGCAATACCGACGACACTGATGGGTGTATCCACGATATCGACAATTTTTTTGAGATAGCTCAACGCTTGCTGCGGAGCAAGGATGGTGCTGGTGACACCGGGTCGTGACTCGTTCATGCAGTCGAATTTCCGGTTGCAGAAATTGCATCCGAGATTGCACTTGGGGGCGACGGGAAGATGCACGCGACCATACTTGTGCTTGGCGTCGGCATCAAAACAGGGGTGCTTGGAGCAGTCGATAGCCATTTTGCTCACCTTCTTTCAAATATAGGTGTAGCCAACTTCACTGGTGCGCTGCTTCACATCCAGGAGTGTGTTGACGATCAGGTCGTAGAGATACTGTGTGCCCTGGTATCCCAGGTGAACGATGCGGGATGCGCCCATGCGGTCGTGGATAGGCAGACCCACACGCACGAGTGGCACATCGAGTTTTTGTGAAAGTTTAAAGCCCTTGGAATTGCCGATGATCAGATCAGCATGCATATCCATTGCTGCGTCGGTGATCTCTTCGAAGTCCACGCCGTCCATGACAGTGGCGACTGAAGGATCAGGCATGACACGTTCGATGTTTTCGAGCAACTTGCCGCTCTTGCCACCAGAAGCAATCAACACAGTTACGATGCCGATTTCGCAGAGGAAGCTTGCCAACGCGATGACGAAGTCTTCTTCACCGTAGAGAATTGCACGCTTCCCGAAGCAGTATTTGTGTCCATCGACATAACTGTCCACGAGGCGTCCGCGGTCCATCTGGTGACGACGAGGTGTTGCCTTGCCGGAGAGTTTTTCAAGGGCGTCGAAGAAGCGATCTGTCGCTGCGATACCGATGGGCATGTCCATGCGGTGATTCTCGACATCACAAGCGGATGCAAGATATTCGCCAGCGGTTTGGGACTTGTGATGCGTGGTGGCAAACTCAATGCTACCGGCTGCACTACCCATGGACTTAAGTTCATCGACGGTGGTGCCGCCTTCGGGGATGCGTTGATAGTCATCCCAACTCACACCGTCCATGCGTTCTGAATAATCAGGCAGCATCACGTAATCAAGTTCGAAGTCCGAAAGGATGTCCTTGAGATGACGGATGTCAGCAGGTGAAACCACACCGGGGATCATGTTGACGAGAGTGGCTTGCGTTTGGCCCTTTTCTGCCAGTGTCTTGGCAAGTGCGAATACTGCTTCCATGTAACCGTCAAAGTGTGAACCCGAATAGCTGGGCGTGGATGCATGCACCAAATGCGGCAGCGGGGTCGGGTCAGCATACTTGCTGGTGAACTGATGCAGAAACATCGGCATGTCATCGCCAATGGTTTCCGACAAGCAGGTTGTGGCGATACCAATCACGGCCGGTTCATAACTGCGGATGACGTTGGCAAGACCTTGTTCGAGATTGGTCTGACCGCCGAAGATCGCAGCATGTTCACCGAAATTTGAGGACGCGATGTCCATGGGTTCACGGAAGTGTGATATGAGGTAGCGCCGGATGTACGTGGCACATCCCTGGGAGCCATGAAGGAACGGCACGCAACCTTCAACGCCGGAGAACGCCAGACAGGCTCCCAAGGGCGTGCACATTTTGCAGGCATTGCGCGTTGCGGTGAAGTGGTCGGATTTTGCAGGTTCGGGAACAATCACTTTGCCACCTCCGTCGCACCAATGGTTAACGTTGCAAACTTCGTTTCGCCCCCGCCCCCGGAAGTTTCACCGGGTCGAACCACGTTGGTTGGGATATAGGTCGCCTTGGGCTTGAAAATGTCCTGCTTTTCAGTCGTTTCCTTATGCTTTTGGCGGAAGGGCGAGAACTTCCAGACCGGGGAGCACAGCGAGCCATGCACTTCACGGGCGAAGTTGAGCATGCCTTCAAAACCCGCCAGGCAATCCTTACGTTCATGGTTGTGATCACAGAAAGCCACACCGAGCTTGTACGCGATGGGTCTTTCCTTCACCCCGCCGATGAGCAGGTCTGTGTCGGTCTCCTGGATGAACTTGGCCAGTTCCAACGGGTTGGTGTCATCAAGAATGACCGTGCCATCGTCGCAGAGTTCAGCCAGTTGTTTGTAGTCGGTTGGGTTACCGGTTTGTGAACCGGCGATGGTGGTCTTCACGCCGAGTGTTCTGAGACTGCGCACGAGACTGAAGGCTTTGAACGCACCGCCGGTGTAGATGGCAGCTTTCTTGCCTTGAAGATCCTGGCGAATCTTGCGAAGTTCGGGCATGATGCGCATCACTTCATCGCGGACCATATCCTGCGCTCGCTTGAGCAGGTCTTTATCACCAAAGTGATCCGCGACTTCGTAAAGGGCGCGACTCATGTCTTCGATGCCGAAGTAGGAGACATGCATGAACGGCGTGCCGTATTTCTCCTTCATCATGCGAGCCAGGCCCTTCATGGAGCCGGAGCATTGCACGACGTTGAGCGACGCACCGTGTGCTTTACGGATATCATCGACGCGGCCGTCGCCTGTGATGGTTGAGACGACCTCAAGACCCATTCTTTCGTAGTAGTCTTTGATGACCCATGTTTCACCGCCAATGTTAAAATCACCGAGAATGTTGATACTCAGCGGCCCGATAGTCGAGGTGTCACCCGTTCCCACGAGCGTATCCAAAGCATGGCAAGCCGCAGAGTATCCATCCTTTTTTGAACCGGCAAAACCTTCGGACTGCACGGGGATCACGTCAATGCCAGTCTTGGCAGAGACGCGCCGACATACCGCATCCATGTCATCACCGATCAAGCCGACAATGCAGGTCGCGTAGACGAATGCAGCCTTGGGGTTGTAATGTGCGATGAGTTCGAGCAGTGCTTTTTCAAGCTTCTTTTCACCGCCGTAGATCACGTCCTTTTCCTGGAGATCGGTGGAGAACGACATACGGTGAAGCTGCGGTCCGGAGGAAACGGCACCGCGAATGTCCCAGGTGTAGGATGCACAGCCGATGGGACCGTGGATTAAATGCAGCGCATCACAGATCGGGTAAAGCACCACTCGAGACCCGCAGAAAACACAAGCGCGCTGAGAAACGCTGCCGGCAACCGACTGTTTTTCGCAGGCGATGTTGAACGGCTCGCTTCCCTTGGTTTGCACTTGTGCCTTGCGGGCTTCAAGTAGTCTGATGTTGTTTTCGATGGCGGTTGTCATGATGTTGTGCCCATTCATGTTGTTGAACCGTACCGTACTGACAAGGTTTCAAACCATCGGGTTTGCCCCCGGATTTTTGCGATTCGGTTGACGAATTAATGGTGTCCCTGGCAACCGCATTTACCGTCTTTGCAATCCGATGCGGTCTTGTCGTTGCAGATGCCCACCAGGACGTTTGAGGCTTTGATGACAGCCACGGCATTACCGTCGACGGCCAGTGCCAGGTCAGAGACCGCATCGTTGGTGATGGTGGCAGTGATGGTAGGTGTGCCGGTGAGTTGAATTTTCACGACACTGTTGACAGCACCTTTTTCGATTGCCGTGACTTTACCTGCCAGTTTGTTGCGTGCGCTGATTTTCATTGTGGTCTTTCTGGTGTGCCCTTGATTGATTTAAAACTTCTCAAAAAAACCCGAGCGTGGCGGGTAAGGGGCACGCTTACCCGCCACCGCCCGGCGTTGTCACGTCCATCGTATGGGTGTGTACTGGACGCAGATGAGTGGTTTGAACCCGCGTGATCCCATGCTTCGTCTTCAACTCAGCATTGGGCTTTGGGGATTACATCGTCAGTTCGAACGTTTCTTCCGGTGAATCGCGGTCCTGGCGGTCCATGAGCACGTTGAGAATCTGTTCGAGAACGCGGATGGCACCCTTGTAACCAACGGTCGAGAAATACTGATGTCCGACGCGGTCGAGGATGGGGAAGCCATGACGAACGTAGGGGATGTCGTCGTCGCGAGCGATGTACTTGCCGTAGGTGTTACCCATGAGCAGGTCGACCGGCTCGTTCTTGATCCACTGGTGCATCAAATACATGTCAGCACAGGGACCTTGACGGACGAAGGATTCGTGAACCTTGTCGCCCAGGACATCGCCCATGCGTTTGAGGAACTTCTTGCCAGGCGTACCGGTGACGACATACTTGGGCAGCATGTCGACGGACATGAGTAGTTCGGAGAGGCCGACGAGTTGATCGGGATCGCCCCAGAGTGCTACGGTCTTGCCGTAGAAGTACTGGTGCATGTCGGTCATCAGGTCGAGCAGTCGGCCGCGTTCGTACTTGATTTCTTCGGGAACGAAACCGCCGTTAAGGCTACGCATCGCCATGATCATCTTGTCGGTGGCAGCCAGACCGATGGGCAGTCCCATGGTGGTCTGAGGCACTTTGCACTTGGCATACAGTGCTTTGGCTGCAGGACCAGAGCAAACCGGACCCAATGCGAGCGTCTGCTGCGCATCACCTGCTGCAACGAGTTCGTCGATGGTCACACCGCCGGCCGGATACATCTCATGCACACCGGTCTGCGGGGCATCAAGCACGCCGGAGGTGTCGGGGAACATGATCGGGTCCAGGCCCATGAGCTTGGCAAGACGCTTGATTTCCGCCATGTCTGCCGGCTCAACGTAGCCGGGGATGATGTTGACGCGACGGGCGACTTTGTCTTCACGGGTGCTCTTGGCAAAGTAATCGACCATGGCCTTGGTCATGTTGGCAAAGCCGGTCGGATGTGCACCAACATAAGAAGGCGTGTTGGCGTGGATAACAAACTTGCCTTCAGGAACAATGCCTTTGTCAATGGCGTTTTCCGTGATCTGCGGGATGTCGTCACCGATGGTTTCCGACAAGCAGGTGGTGTGCACAGCGATGACATCAGGCTTGTAAAGCGTGAACATATTTTCGATGGCGGTAAGCAGGTTGGCCTGACCACCGAACACCGATGAACCTTCGGTGAAGGAGCTGGTGCCTGCCATGGCCGGTTCTTTGTAGTGACGGCTCAATGTCGAACGGTGATACGAGCAGCAACCTTGTGAACCGTGAGAGTGAGGCAGACATTTATTGATACCCAGGGCAGCATACATCGCCCCCACAGGCTGACAGGTCTTGGCAGGATTCACGGTCAGTGACTGACGCTCGTGGACTTCCCCGCCTTTTGTGTGTCTGAGTAATGACATAGTTTTTAACCTTTAATGACAGTGTTTTGGGATACAGAAGGGATTAGTGATTAGGGATTGGGGATTAGGGAAAGGCATTGAACATTTCCCACTCACCGGCTCTCCTGTCTTACTCGTCCCACGGGGCCTTGATCATCTTCCAGACCTTGGCGTTGACCAGCCGATCGATGTCCTTGTAGAACTCGATCGCACCACGGAAGCCGGCATAAGGTCCGCCGTAGTCGTAGCTGTGAAGCTGCTTACACGGCACGCCCATCTTCTGGACAACGTATTTTTCCTTGATGCCTGCACAGAACAGGTCCGGCTTGACGCGCTTGATCAATTCTTCAGATTCGTAGTGGTTGATATCGTCGATGACCAAAGCCTTTTCAGCCATCTGCGTCATCATGCCGTCGTACTCAGCAAAGGTGTAACCCTTTTCTTCCTTGGCCCACTTGTCGCGGACCTTGTCGCTGTCGTACATGTCCGGATCAGCATCAACATGTAGTTCTTCAATGTTGCGGCTGTCGGCATCAATCTTGATGTCGGGAATGACGGCACGGCCTTCGTAGTCATCGCGGTGAGCGAATTCGTAGCCGGCAGCAACGGTCTTCATGCCCAGTTCACCAAACAGATCCTGGTAGTGGTGAGCACGCGAGCCACCGACGAAGAGCATGACACGCTTGCCTTCAAGGCTGGGCTTGTACTTCTTCTGAGCTTCGAAGACAGCCGGGTATTCTTCACTGATGACCTTTTCGATCTGTTCCATCAGTTTTTCATCCGCGAAGTATTCGCCGATTTTACGCAAACTCTTGGCGGTAGACTTGGCACCGATGAAGTTGACCTTGATCCACGGCGTGCCGTATTTCTTTTCGATCATATCAGCGACATAGTTGATCGAACGGTGACACATGACGGCATTGAGGTTGGCCATGTGAGCATTGGCGAATTGGTCATAGGTGCTGTTACCCGAGAAGGTCGACACCAGTTCAATGCCGCAGCGTTCGAGCAGGTCTTCGAGGACGAAGGCGTCGCCACCGATGTTGTATTCACCCAGCAGGTTGATCGAAAACTTGCTGCGAGGCGTGTTGTCGGTACCAACCACGTGCTTGAACACCTGGTTGTTGGCGATGTGGTGACCCGCAGACTGGGACACACCCTTGTAGCCTTCACATGAGAAACCGAAGATGTTGATCCCCAGTTTTTCTTTCATGTCCTTGGCAACCTGGTGCACATCGTCACCGATCAAACCCACGGGGCAGGTCGAAAAGACGGCGATGGCCTTGGGTTGGAAGATGTCATAGGCTTCCTGGATGGCTGCTGCGAGTTTCTTTTCACCGCCGAAGATGATGTTTTCATCCTGCATGTCGGTGGAGAAGCAGTAGGTCATGTAGTTGGCGTCAGAATCATTGGGAGCTGACGTCTGGTTACGACGGGTCAGCCAAGAGTAGTAGCCACAACCGATGGGACCGTGCGTGATATTGACGATGTCACGTGTGGGCCCCAGAATCACACCCTTGCAACCGGCGTAGGTACAACCACGCTGCGTAAGGATGCCGGGGATGGTACGTGTATTGGCACCGATCTGCGGGAGCGTCACGGTGCCGTCTTCATTGACGGTCTTTTCATTGATAACGAATTGTTTTTCGCGCTTGCGACGCGACTTCTTGGGATAAGCTTTGAGTAACTCTTCACGGAGGCCTTCGCTGGTGAGCGTACCATCCGGTGTCAGTTCAACGGCTTGTTCAGGGGAGTCAGGTGCCACGGTGGGTTCTCCTGTAAATCGTGGTCGTACGAATCGCGGTATGGGGGTCAAACCCATCTGATTCACTGAAATTCAGCGTGTTTTACGGCATTGGGAAGTTGTTTTTGAACCACAGAGACACAGAGTCACAGAGCCTGACAAAGACAGGAGAAAATTCTGATTTGTTTTTCTCTGTGTCTCTGTGCCTCTGTGGTTAGTGTCTTTACGCTGCTTCGAGCAGACCGTATTCAAGCAGCAGGCTTTCGAGTTCTTCGATTTCCAGCGGCTTGGGAATGACGAACAGTTCGTTGTTGTCGATGTTGCGGGCCAGGGTGCGATATTCGTCAGCCTGGGGTGCTTCGGGGTTCCAGTCGATGACGGTCATCTTGCGGATTTCCGCACGCTGCACGTCATTGTCACGGGGCACGAAGTGAATCATCTGGGTGCCCAGACGCTTGGCGAATTCCTGAATCATTTCCGATTCATTGTCGACGTTACGGCTGTTACAGATCAGACCACCAAGACGCACGCCGCCGGACTCGGCAAATTTCATGATGCCTTTGCAGATGTTGTTGGCAGCATACATGGCCATCATTTCACCGGAGCAGACGATGTAAATTTCCTGGGCTTTACCCTGACGGATGGGCATGGCGAAACCGCCGCACACCACGTCGCCGAGCACGTCGTAAAACGCGTAGTCCAATTCCTCGGACTCATCGTAGGCACCGAGTTGTTCGAGCATGTTGATCGAGGTGATGATCCCACGACCTGCACAACCGACGCCGGGTTCCGGGCCACCGGATTCGACGCACTTGCAGCTGCCGAAGCCGTCGCGACGGATGTCGTCAAGTTCGATGTCTTCACCTTCATCACGAATGGTGTCAAGCACCGACTTCTGAGCCAAGCCGCCCAGCAGCAAGCGGGTGGAGTCAGCCTTGGGGTCGCAACCGACGACCATGACCTTCTTGCCCATTTCTGCCAGAGCAGCAACTGTGTTCTGTGTGGTGGTGGACTTGCCGATACCGCCTTTACCGTAGATAGCAACCTTACGCATGACTTGTTTCCTTTGCACTAATGGCTTTGAGTTTCAACGTTTTCTGACGCATGACTGTTTTCGCGTCGACGCTGATCCTTATGGCAAAGGCCATTCCAAAAGACATATAGGTCTTTATTTAAATCGCAAGATGATGGGGCTTGAGGTGATCTCGAAAAATCGTAAGTCTTTGAAAACAAGACGATAAATAAAGACTAAAATGTCTTTAAAAAATCTTGTGGACTTTTTGAAAAAAGTGGTATTGAGACGTGCTATCAACTAAATGGAAACAATCGTGTCACGGTCGAATCGCGCGCGACACAATTGTCATATAAAGTAAATTGGCAAGTTGATCTTTTGCACAGCGTCTAAGCACTGTACACACCACTGCGCAGAGTTTCAGCTTTCGTTGATCAGCACATCGTCAGATTCGATGTCGTTAATGGCATCTTCGAAGTCTTCGATACGCTGATTGGTGCCGTCTGCAGGGGTTTTGAGACGAGATTGGCGTTTGCGGCGGGTACGCTTGCCGGTGGCATAAAGTGGGTCAGTCAACGGACGATCGCTGGAAAGACGTTTTTGCAACCGATCGAGCGCTTCAATTTCCAATTGACGGACGCGTTCACGGGTCAACCCGATTTCCTTGCCGATCTCCTTGAGGGTCAGCGGTTCCTGGCCGTCAAGACCATAACGCAGACGCAGGATGGTGGCTTCACGTTCGTCGATCGTATCAAGTAGATGACGAATCGTATTCAGATCATCTTTCTTAAAGACGTTTTCTTCAGGCTGCGGCGTTTTGGGGTCCTGGAGAATCTCGGCGATGGCAACGCTTTCGTCTTCGTTACGCGCTTCGGTTTGGGCCGGACGCTGGAAAGCACTGATGGCTTTCTTGATCATCCGCATCTTGCGCGGCGGGATATCCAAAGCCTTGGCCAACTCCTCGTTGGTCGGGGGATGGCCGAGTTCTTCTTCCAGTTCACGACTCTTACGCTTCCACTTGGAGATCAATTCAACCATGTATGCAGGAATATGCACCGGCTGAACTGCATTGATCAAGGCACGCTTGATTGCCTGCTTGATCCACCATGAAGCATAGGTCGAAAAACGAGCGCCCTGATCCGGGTCAAACGCTTCAACCGCACGCATCAAACCCAGATTGCCCTCTTCAATCAGATCATGAAGCGGCAAGCCACGATTCGAATAACGCTTGGCAATGTTGACCACCAGACGCAGGTTCGACCGGATCATCCGATCACGCGAGAACGGACAGTTCTCATTGATGATCTTCCAGCAAAGATCACGCTCCTCCTGAGCAGTGAGCAACGGTGATTCGTCGATCTGCTTCAGGTAAAGCTCTAGATTGCTTTTGACTCCACGCGGGGCCATGAAAACCATCCGATCTTCCCGGGAAATGCCGGTCGGTGAACCGCGACACTGTGTCACGACTCACTTTTAAGGTCGGTTGGTTGAAAAGGCGTCTTAAGGTCGATGGGGTAAATACAGGACCAAGCCTGCAGATCAAGGCCATTTAATCGTTACGATTGGCATCCCACGCAATAGCGGCAGCACCGATAAGTCCTGCGTCATTACCTAACTGGGCGATCTCCAGTGTGACGGCATTGGGTGCCGCGTGCCAGTTCTGTGCATCAAAATGCTGTCGAATCCGGGATAAAAGCGCATCCCCCGCCAAAGCCATGCCCCCTGCAAAGACGAACATCTGCGGGTCGAGAATACGCGTCAGACTGATGCAGGCAAGCGCCAGATAATATGCCGTCTGATCGATCACTTCGTTGGCCAGTTCATCGCCCTCGGCTGCCGCGTCGAAAATCGCTTTGGCGGTGATCTGCTGTGGGTCGGACTTGTAAATAGCCTGTAAACTCGAAGCTTTGCCCTTGGCTAACATCTCACAGGCACGGACTGCGGTGCGTGATGCAGACGCGTAGGTCTCCAGGCAACCCTTTTGACCGCAGCCACATTCTCTGCCATCAGGTTGGACGATCATGTGCCCGACTTCCGCCGCATAGCCACAGGTTCCGCTGATGATCTGACCGTTGACGATGACACCACCGCCGACACCGGTCCCCAGCGTGAGCATGATCAGGTTCTGAATGTCAGGCGAGGCCCCCGCTCCAACCCAATATTCACCAAATGCTGCTGCGTTGGCATCATTGGCTAACACGGTTGGGCGCCCCAGGGCATCAGCAATGAGGTTACGCATCGGATAGTTCGACCAGCCGGAGATGTTGGGCGAGGAAATGACAATACCGTTTTCAGTATCCACGGGTCCGGGGCTGCCGATCCCGATGTAGGCCATGTCCTTGAGCGTCAGCTCAGCGGCATCAACCACGGTTTGAGCGGCATCAACCATGTTTTTCAGCACACGGTCCGCACCATATTTCCCCTCCGTGGGCTGCGAATGTTTCGAAACCACCGCCCCGTTGTCGTCCACGACACCGGTTTTAATGTTGGTTCCGCCGAGATCAATGCCAAGGAAATAGGTCATAGATAATACTTCATTGAATTAAATAATAATTCAATGATAGAAAACGGACACTGAATGTCAATCCAATGTCCGTGGGTGTGTTGAATATTGTGCGATTTTTGCCAAGACAGTTTATTTACCGCAGAGCACGCAGAGTTAAGACAGGCTAATGCCAATCAGGCGAGCCGCGGTGTGTCACCGCGGGATTCGACGAAGTCGAAATTCAATTCACTCAACAGCATCATCAATGGCAACTTGAGCTTCGCTCAATCCCGCGTCGACACACCTTTCCCTTATACACAACTATTCGCCAAGATTGAGTCCGAGCCTTTGGATGGCATCGACGTATTGTCTG
>PAIY01000057.1 GCA_002704825.1 Phycisphaeraceae bacterium | reverse complement strand
GACATGGATGAATTGCGCATTTATGGTCGCAAACTTTCAGCCAGCGATATCCAATATCTGGCGGACTTTGAGAACATCCCCAATAACGATGCACCCACCGTTGAACTTGGCGAAGATATCACCATCACCTTGCCCCAGGCCACGCTGAATCTCAACGCCATTGTCGGTGATGATGGCTTACCCACGCCACCCGGCGCAACCAGCGTGAATTGGACCTTGCTCTCCGGCCCGACATCCGTCGGATTCTCCAGTACGGATTCAACTTCCACCACCTTGAGTTTCAACGAAGTGGGCACCTATGTCCTGCGGCTGACTGCTGACGATGGTTCACTACTTGCCAGTGACGATATCACGATCACCGTCAACCCACCTGCCAACCTCAACGACGGACTCATTGCGCATTGGACTTTCGATAGTGACCACTGCTACACCGCAGTGGATAACACCGGTAATGGTCACGACGGCTATATCCACCATGCTGACCATGAAGAAGGCTACATCGGTCAATCCCTTGAGTTTGATGGTTGGGATGATTATGTCAGCGTTGCCCCGATGGACATTCTTGCTGATGACGGCTCGCGCACCGATGAACTGACGATCTCCGCCTGGATCAATGCGGATGACTTTGGAACCAGCGATGCACGCATCATCTCCAAAGCCAACGGCACATCTGAAGATGATCACTACTGGATGCTCAGCACGATCAATGATTGTGGTGAAATCAAACTCCGTGCCCGACTCAAAACCGATCACGGCTGGTGTGATTCGACCGTGACACTCATCGGCGATGGCGCAACACTTGAAGCAGGACAATGGACGCATGTCATGATGGTCTACGATGGCAGCGAATTGACGTTGTATCAGGATGGCGTGGCGATCGGTTCAACCAGCGTCACGGGTAATGTCTCCGTCAACCATTGCGTGGGCGTCCGCATCGGCGATAACCCCGTCGGAAGCCGATTCTTCGATGGCAACATCGACGATGTTCGCATCTATAACCGCGCTCTGACCGGTTCCGAACGCGAGCAACTGGTCAGTGGAACCATCAATGGTAATCATGCACCCCAAGTCACCGCAGGTGATGACGCGGTCTTTAATGATGGAGATACCGTCACCCTCAACGGCAGCGTGTCTGACGATGGTCAACCTGAAGACGGAGCACTTAACACACAATGGATTGTTGTCACTCAGCCCGATGGTGCAACGGTGACATTCGCGGAGGATACTGCGCTGAACACCACCGTCGATCTGAGTCAACCCGGTGAGTACGTTTTCCGACTCATTGCCAATGACGGTGAATTGACTTCCTACGACGAAGTCACCATCACCCAGCTTGCTCCGGTCGACTTGACGGACGGCTTGATCGCACATTGGCACATGGATGAAGGTGCGGGCAACCTTATCACCGACACCTCCGGCAACAACCATCACGGCACGCTTGATGACGGCACATGGCAGGATAATGGCCAACTCGGTGGCAACCTGAGCTTTGACGGTGTCGACGATGCGGTGAGTCTGAGCAACCTGGATATCACCAACGAGCAGGGCGATGCCGTTCAGTCGATGACCATCAGCGCCTGGTTTAATGCCGATGACTTTAATACGGATGATGCGCGCATCATCTCCAAGGCAACGGGGACCGCGTCCAGTGAACACTATTGGATGCTCAGCACGTTCAACGATTACGGTCAGATCAAACTCCGCGCCCGACTCAAGACGGCAGGGCATGGCACGGTAACACTCATTGCCGATGCCGGTGATATTCAGGCTGGTCAATGGACGCATGCAGCGATGGTGTATGACGGCCAGAGTCTTTCGCTGTATCAGGATGGTGTCCTCGTTGGCAGCACATCGGTCTACGGTGCTGTTGCAACCAATGATGATGTTGAAGCGACCATTGGTGCGAATCCTGAAGGTGGCAGAAACTTTGATGGGCAGATTGATGATGTGCGCATTTACAGCCGCGCACTTGAAGCCCATGAGGTGACAGCCATGGTGAATCTACCCAATGACAATCGCGCGCCGCAGGTCGATGCCGGCGAGGATGTGGTCACCGATACCACCGAGTCCGCCGATGTCGCATTGCATGCAACCATCACCGATGTGACGATTCCAGATGGTCAACAGGTCAGTGGTTTCTGGACACTGGTCAGTGGTCCGACGGAGGTGACGTTTGATGATGCAAACAATGCAGACACCACCGCCCACTTCTCTGCCCCCGGAAGTTATGTCCTGCGGTTTACCGCAACTGATGGCCAGCTAACCAGCATTGATGACATGACGGTGTTCGTGCCCGCCGATGCCGATCTGGATTTCGGTTTGGTCGCACATTACACCATGGACACCGACGGTTTTGCCCAGGATATCTCCGGCAATGACAACGACGGTGACCTGCGTGGCACGCGTTTGTCCACCGGCTATGTTGGTGGCGCGATGAAATTTGATGGTCGCAATGACCGCATTGAACTGGGTAATCTCGACATCACTGATGATGCAGGTCAGGCCGTCAACAGCATGACCATCACAGCATGGTTCAATGCTGATGACTTTGGCACTTCCGATGCGCGCATCATTTCCAAGGCGACAGGTACCTCCGAAGATGATCACTATTGGATGATCAGTACAATCAAAGATCACGGTCAGATGAAACTCCGCGCGCGACTCAAGACGGCGGATGGCCAGACCACCACGCTCATTGCCGACGCCAGTAATTTGCACGCAGGCGATTGGACGCATGTTGCCATGATCTATGACGGTCAGACGCTCAAGCTTTATCAGGATGGTGTCGAGGTTGGTAGCGTTGCGATGTCCGGCGATGTAGCTGTGAATCCCTATGTCTCAGCAAGAATCGGTTCCAACCCGTCCGGGGGACATTCCGGGGAGCGTTACTTTGATGGCAAGATTGACGATGTCCGCATCTACAGCCGTGCGATTGATGC
Source organism: Phycisphaeraceae bacterium (assembly GCA_002704825.1). GTDB lineage: Bacteria > Planctomycetota > Phycisphaerae > Phycisphaerales > Phycisphaeraceae > UBA7800. Next base: position 16,636 of record PAIY01000057.1, on the reverse strand, counting down.
AACGGAGTTGGCTTCACTGGTTTCGCCGGTAACTGATGAATTGCCCAGTCAACGTCGGTTCTTCGTGGCCGATGCCGGTGTGATTGCGGTGACAGCTGATGACGCGGTCAATCGTGTCTTTGCTTACAACAGCAGCTTCTCTGATTCGGGCTCGTTTGCAATTGATGATATGGAGCTTTCCGATCCGGTGGGGATTGCAACAGACAACGGCGAGAAACTCTGGCTGCTTGATAGTGATGGCAATATCACCGTCATGAATGATGTCGGTGGTATTCTTGGTCAGTGGCATGCCGAAGGTCTGGTCAATCCAACGGGAATTTCTGTCGATCATCATGATTTATATGTCGTGGATGCCGGGACCAATTCCGTTGTGCGTTTCTCACATCAAACCCATCGCACGGAAGGATCAGTCGGTGGCGATGTGATCTTTACGTTACATCAGGACAACACGCATGCAGATGACTTAGTGACTGATGGACATCACATCTGGGTGGTCGACAGCCAGGCCGACGAAGTATTCGTCTACGAAATGGATGGTGACCTGGACGGCCGTTGGCAGTTGGACACACGCAACAGCAATGCATCGGGCATTACGATTGGGACGCATCACCAGAAGGACATCTGGACGGTGGATCGCGTGACCGGTGAGGTCTTCAAGTACCGCAATGCCATGTATTGGGATTTTGAATTTGGTCCGATGATCGCTTCGGATGTCGATGCGCTGGCTGGCGAAAATCTTCAACCTGAAGCCATTGCTGATCCGCTGAATCTGGTTGGGGCTGTGGATGATATTACGGATCTATTTGATGGTGTGACGTTGACCGATCTGTCGGATCGTTTTGACGCCAGTTATGGCACAACCTCTTACAACCTGGCAGAGCAAACCCTGCTTGCTGAATTGGAACTGATCAATAGCTCCATCAGCGATGTCGATGGGCCACTGATTCTCGGGGTGATCAACATCTCCGACCCCGATGTCAGCGTGCTGGACATTGATGGTGTGACGAGTGACGGCATGCCGTACTTTGATCTGACAAGCATGCTTGAGGACGGCAGCATTGCACCTGGCAGTTCGCTATCGGATCTTGTGCTGCGATTTAACAATCCCAATGAAGGACGCTTTACCTATGACCTGGTGATCATGGGCACACTTAATGAAGCACCGTATTTCACCAGCGCGCCTGAGTTGACGGTTTCGCCGGACACGCCTTATGTCTATGACGCCGATGCCGTTGATCCGGATGGCGATGTACTGACCTACACGTTGTTGTCATCACCCGCTGGCATGACGATTGATTCGCAAACCGGACAAGTTAACTGGCATCCGACGGAAGATGATGAAGGCAATTACAGCATTATTATCCAGGTTGATGATGGACGTGGTGGCAGTGCTCAGCAGTCTTACAACTTGACCGTCGAAACAGTACCCAATCGCCCACCCTTGTTCGTGACCACGCCGGTGTTGGATGCCAACGTAGCTACAGCGTACACCTACGATGCGGATGCGACGGATCTGGATGGTGATGTGTTGGCCTATACACTGGTGTCTGGTCCGACGGGGATGAGTATTGATGCCGCGACTGGCGTTGTGACATGGGAGCCGACGGATGATCAACTTGGCCAAAGCAGTGTGTCCATCCTTGTGGAGGACGGCCAAGGCGGGCAGGCGACGCAGGATTACACGATTCTGGTATCGCCGGAAGAAGGCAACCATGATCCGTACATTGTCAGCGATCCTTCAACCCACGTGGTATTGGCAGGTGAAAGCAACAGCGGTAATGGCAACGTGTCCCCGGACATGATTCTTGCCAACCTCACGGACGGTCAAAGCCAGGTGACCACGGTCAGCTACACCCGCGAATTGATCGGCCAGACCAATACCGGCTCGATTGATACGCAGGAATCGGGCGTGCTTTCCGGACAGTTATTCAATGACCAGAACCGCGATGGCATCAAAGGCGATGACGAATTGGTTCTGTCGGGATGGACAGTGTATCTGGATGCCAATGACAACGGGCAGTTGGATGCTGGCGAAACAAGCGTTGTGACGGATGCAGCAGGTAATTACCGCTTTGAAGGATTGGCACCCGGCGATTACATCATCGGCCAGGTTCTGCAAAGTGGATGGGATCAAACCACGCCACAACAAACCTATTTCTGGGAAGCCTTGGCAGACTTCTACGATCCGCGTACCGACTCCGGTATTGAGGGCGCTGCAGCGAGTCTGATTGACGGCAAGATTTATGTCAGCAACGGCTACAGGTATTACGACTCAAGCCTGCTGTCCGTTTATGACATTCAAACCAATACCTGGACGCACGACTCAAGTCTGTTGCCCAATGCGCCATATGGTCTTTCGGAAACCGGTGGCGCCACGGCCAATGGCAAACATTACGTGCTTGGCGGACGAGGTGCCGAATCCAAGCTGCAGGAATATGATCCGGTGACCAATACCTGGACGGTCAAAGCCGATCTGCCTTATAACATCGAAGGTTTTGGTGCGGCAAGTTGGGACGACAAGGTCTATCTGGTATCCCGCAAGGGAACCGCTGTCTGGGACCCTGACACCAATGCCTGGACGACCTTGGCAACCATGCCCAATTACCTGGTACGTACGGAAGCCACCGTTGCCTTGGATGGCAAAATCTACGTCTTTGGTGGGCGTGACGATAATCAGGGAGGTGTCTCCGTCAGCACGGTACAGATTTACGATATCGCAACAGATACCTGGAGTTTGGGCACAGATATGCCTACACCGCGATTTGCCGCCTTGGCAGGTGTGATCGATGGAAAGATCGCGGTGTTTGGTGGGTACGATGATTATGTTGGTTACAACTACAGTGCAACAGAATTCTATGACCCGCAAACCGATACCTGGACGACAGGTCCTGACATGGTTTGGGGCGCCAGTGAAATTGCTCAGGGTGTTATTTTTGATGAGACGGGTGTGTATGCCATGGGTAGTGGCATTTACGGCATTTCACTAACTTATGCTCAGCATCTGGATTCCTTGCAGGGCGTCCATCGTGTCACACTTGCTGCTGATGACGGTGAGATTCATCTTGATTTCGGTAGCGCTCAGCAGCTATGGGATATGGACGTGCAGAGCAGTGTTAGTCAGTTCCCGGTGGACAATCTGACAGGCGTGGTGGAAAACGTGGCTGCCGGTCAGACGGTATCGTTTGATATTCAAATGACAGGTGATGGTGATGGCCACGCCTTTGATCTGCAATTTATGGTGGACCAGAACATCGTCGGGTCCATCCCGGTAGCGATCAACCAACAGTACACTTATGACGTTGATGCGATTGATGCCGATGGCGATCCGTTGACTTATACGTTGACCCAGGGACCGGCTGGTGCCGATATCGACGCGCAAACCGGCTTGCTGGACTGGACGCCGACGCAGGATGGGACGTATGACTTTACCGTTGAGGTATCCGACGGTCGCGGCGGGCGGGATGTTCAGACGTGGACCGTCGTTGTTGAGCTGGACAATGCTGGTAACGTGGCCCCGGAATTTCAAACCACGCCCGATATCCTTACTGCCGAAGTTGGCAGAACATGGGCCTACGATGCGCAGGCGACGGATGCCAACTCGGACAAGGTGACTTATTACCTGGTCGATTCGCCTGTCAATCAAAGTTACGCGCTGGACCCGGACACAGGTTCCTTTGAATGGACACCGGCGCAGGCGGGGGATTACACCTACACCTTGCGTGCTGACGACGGGCATGGCGGCTATACCGATCAAAGCTTCACGATTTCGGTTTCTTTGCCTCAACAAGCCAGCAATGACGCGCCCGTGTTTGTCAGTACGCCCGACACCAGCGTCGATGCACTGACGCGCTTTGTCTATCAGTTGCAGATCACCGATCCGAATGCGGATGTGGTGAATATCGATGTTCCATTACGGCCTGACGGTATGGCCTACGACGCACAAAGCAAGCAACTGATCTGGGAGCCGTCAGCAGATCAGGTCGGCAGTCACACGGTGATTCTACGTGCAACCGACACGCAGGGGGCAGTGACATTGCAGGTATTCACGCTCGTGGTCAACGCCTCCAATGGAACACCCATCTTCACGATGACGCGCTTGGACGATGCCGCGGTGGGCGTGGCTTACCAGACTGTCGTTGCGGCAGTTGACCCGGATAACGATGATTTAACTTACAGCCTGATCGATCCTGTCGGCAACATGGTTATTGATCCAGACACGGGTACGCTTAACTGGACACCGCAGGCATCGGACTTGGGACAAGCTGCGGTCACGGTTCGTGCAACGGACAGCCGTGGTGCGTTCATCGAACAGACCTTCAGTATTAATGTTTCCCAACTGGCGGTCAATACGGCGCCGAGCATTTCCTCATCGCCCACAGGTCCCGCTTTGGCAGGAATGTCATATCAATATGCCGTGACCGCTGATGACTCGGATGGCGATGTTCTTGCCTACAGTCTCACGCAGGCGCCCGATGGGATGACCATTGACGCCCAGACCGGTGTGTTGACATGGACTCCCGACAGTGAGTTGATCGGCAACAGTGTTGACGTGGTCGTGCGCGTCGGTGACGGTCGTGGTGCGTATGCAACGCAGTCCTTTAGCCTGTCGGTCGCTGAGCAGTCAGTTGCCAACAATGATCTGCCGACGATTTCATCCAGTCCCACTGGTCCCGCTTCGATTGGTCGCCTGTATCGTTATGCCGTCATGGCCAATGATGTCAACGGGCAGGATTTGACTTACACACTCACGTCAGGTCCCGACGGTGCTGTCATCGATCCGGTGACAGGTGTGTTGACATGGACACCAACAGACCTGCAGGTCGGCACGCACACGATTACCATCGAAGTCTCCGACGGACTTGGCAGTGTGACCCAATCCTTTGACCTTGATGCGGTAGCTGACAGCAATAACTCCGCGCCCAGCATTGATTCGACACCCACCGGTCCTGCCGTCGTCGGTCTGCCCTGGCAATACGCGATCCAAGCCAGTGATGTGGATGGCGATCAGGTGACGATGTCCTTGACTGATGCTCCCGCCGGTGCCGTGCTTGATGCTGTGACCGGTATTTTGTCGTGGACACCAGATACTGATGGGCAGTTTGATTTTGCGATCACAGCCAGTGACGGGCGCGGTGGCCTGTTGACACAAACCTTCAGCCTGCAGGTGAATCTGCCTGAAAATGCAGTCAATACAGCGCCTGCGATTTTCAGCACACCGGTTGGACCGGCGATTGCCAATGAGCTTTACACCTACGCTTTTGCTGCCAGCGATGCCGATGGTGACCCACTGATCTACAGTCTGGACAGCGCGATTGCCGGCATGAGTATTGATGCCCAGACTGGCGTCCTGACATGGACGCCTGACAGTGCACAGATCGGCAGTACCCAATCGGTGACTATACGCGTGGATGACGGTCGTGGGGGTGTGCTGACACAGACATTTGATCTGGATGTGGTGGACAACACACAGCAGGACAATGCTGCTCCAAGCATCAGTTCAACACCTACCGGCTCTCCGGTCGTTGGACGTGCGTACCGATATCAAGTCCTTGCAAGTGATCCTAATGGGCAAGTCCTCAGCTATGCTTTGACCGATGCGCCGCAGGGCATGCAGATTGATCCGGTGTCCGGCTTGATGACGTGGACACCGGTGGATGATCAGGTGGGTGATACCTCGGTTGCGATCACCGTCAGCGATGGCACGAACACCATTGAGCAGACATTCACCTTGACGGTTCTCAGTGATGCCAGCAACAACGCGCCATTGATCAGTGAAGTGACATTCAGCACCGCTGCCATTGACACACCGTTCCGTTACCAGGTACTCGCCAGTGACAGTGATGGTGATCTGCTGCATTACGCATTGACCGGTGCGCCCACGGGCATGAGCATTGATGCGGTGACCGGTCTGATCACATGGACCCCCACCACAGACCAGACGGGCGATCACGCATTAACCATTGCGGTCTCCGATGGCAGGGGTGGTCTAACCACTGTGACGCAGACTCTCACGGTTCAACAGGCACAGAACAACCACGAGCCGACCATCATCAGCAATCCACGCACCAGCACGCAGATGGACAAGCTCTATCGCTACGATGTCCTGGCAACCGATCCTGATGCCGGTGATATAGCGAACCTGACATTCAGTTTGCTTGAAGCACCAACAGGCATGACCATTGACAGTAGCAGTGGGGCAGTGACATGGACACCTGAAAGTGGCCAACTCGGTGATCATGTCGTGACGTTGAAGGTGACCGATTCGCAGGGTGCATCACAGACCCAAAGCTATACCATCACGGTGACGCAGGAATCAGCCAATGCCGCGCCGGTGATCACTTCGACGCCGGATACCTCAGCCAAGGTGGATCAAACCTACCGGTACACACTCACTGCCAATGATCCGGACAATGACACTGTTGTCTTCCTGCTGGAAAACGCGCCGCGTGGCATGTCGATCAGCCAGACGGTTTCCGGTCAGGCGGTTTTGACCTGGCAACCTGATGCGGATCAGCTTGGTACGCACACGGTTCAGATTACCGCCATGGATCCATATGGTGCCAGCAGCGATCAGACCTTCACTTTGACGGTCAAGGGCGGGAATGCCGCGCCGCTGTTTACCACCACTGCCAATTCGCAGGCTGTTGTGGGGCAGGCATATGACTACACCGTGCAGGCATCGGACTCTGATGGCGATGTCGTGACCTATCAATTGCTTTCAGGTCCGGGCAACATGAGTATCAATACCCAGACAGGCACGATCAATTTCACGCCCGTCCCCGGCCAGGAAGGCACAATCGACAATATCACCATTGCTGCAATCGATGCCTTGGGTGCAGTGAGCACGCAGACCTTCAGCCTTGTTGTCGAGGCAGCGCCACCCAATGCCCGTCCGATCATCACATCCAATCCCGGCAACTATGCCATCGTGGGTGTGCCTTATGAATATCAGTTGATCGCAACCGATGCAGATGATCCCACCGGCACATCATTGACCTTCAGTCTCCTCTCCGGCCCAGCCGATGCGACATTGGATGCCGTCACCGGCATGCTCTCCTGGATCCCCTCAAGCACAACGACCACGCAATTCTCCATTGCGGTCTTTGATGCCCAGGGGGCCGGTTCGATCCAGAATTTTGCGATCCAATCCCGTGAGAATAACGCGCCTGTGATCAACTCAACACCTGTTGAATCAGTGACCGCCGGCGCGTTGTATCGCTATTCCGTTCAGGCATCGGACCCCGATGGTGATGCACTAACCGTTGAACTGATCCAAGGCCCAGCAGGCATGGTGCTCGACGAATACAACCGTCTGAACTGGAGCTCTGACCAGACACTTGATGCAACGCCAGGCAGTAGTCAAACCGTCACACTCCGTGTCACCGACGCATATGGTGCCCAGGTTGAACAGACCTTTGACTTGACAGTGATTGCTGATCATCAAGGCCCGAGTGTTTATGTCATTCCCTCCACGCAGAATCCTGAGCTTAACGAGCCCATGACCATTGCCATCGTGGCGACCGACAATGTGGCGATCGCTTCACGCACCATCTCCGTCAACGGCACACCACTAGCTGTCAACGCACAGGGCATTGCAAGCTACACGCCAACCACCATTGGCTCAATGCTCATCACGTACGCTGCCACCGATCTTGCAGGTAACACCACCACCGACACGCTCGAACTCTTTGCCTATGATCCGTCTGACGTGACGCGTCCGGTGGTCAGTATCGCAACACCCGTGGATGATGCCACCATCACCCAGGTGACCGACATCGTCGCCACCGTCACCGATGATAACCTTGTCAGCTACACCTTGGCCTACGCCGCCATGGATGACATGGTTTTCACCACCATCGCCACCGGCACGGACAATATCACCGACGCCATACTCGGCCAGTTCGATCCGACCATCATCAAGAATGGCAGCTATGTCCTGCGACTCACCGCAGTCGATGCAGGTGGCAACGTCTCCACCGATGATCTCATCCTGGAAGTCGACACCAACGCCAAGATCGGCAACTTCAGCCTCGGCTTTACCGATCTCTCGACATTGTTGGGTGGCTTGCCCATCACCATTAACCGGTCATATGACACGCTTGATGCCGATGAGATTGGCGATTTTGGCTATGGCTGGAATTTGAGCTTGTTTAATGTGGATATTCGCACGGACGTTGATACGGGCGTGTCTGATCTATCAGACATCGGTATCGTCCCGTCACTCAGGCATGGTTCCAGACTGCATGTGACATTACCCGATGGCACAAAACAAAGCTTTACCATGCAGGTTGTGCCCCTGAATTCCTCGGCTGCGGCTGGTATTCTTGGATTTGCATTACGTATGTTCCGTGTTGAATTTGTACCCGATGCTGATAACACATCCACATTGACAACAACCCTGCCACAGTTGCAGGTGTTTGAAAATGAATATGGCGAACTTGAAACTGCAGATGGCATGCCGTATAACCCCGCGTCATCTTATCTGGATATTGACTATATCCTCACCATGCAAAATGGTACGCAATTCAGACTCAACGGTGATACAGGGGAATTGGATACCATTACGGATGTGATTGGCAACCGTTTGGATATTTCTCAATCGGGAATACGTACGATCATGCCCGATGGTAGTATCGCTGCTGAAATCCGTTTCACCCGTGATCATCTTGGACGCATTACCCATCTCACCGATCTGACTGGAGCATCGATTGCGTATGGGTACGATGTGAACGGCGACTTGGTTTCAGTGACGGATCGGGTTGGAGCGACAACCACCTACATCTATGATCCTACCCAGGCGGGTGATCGTGAACATTACCTGACGAGTATTGAAGATGCAGGTGGCATCGTTGTCATGAATCTGAATTTTGATCCAACGACAGGTCGCATCATCAGCCTCGGTGGAAGTGATAATCAGGATTCGGTTTATACCTATGATCTGAATCCGGTTTCGTTGCCATCAGGCTACACACGTGAAGTTCTGGATGACATTGATCAGTCTCATAGAGAATCAATACGTGATGCGCGTGGTAATATTGTCCGGAATCTGACACGTTATTCTGATGCCGGGACAACTCAGGACACGACCGATGATATTTGGACAGTGACAGTCTTTGAATATGATCTCAATGACTATCTGGTCAGACAGAGTGCTGATTTCCAGGTGGTCGGTGAACAGGCCTATACGATTGCTCCCACAGATTGGCTGTTTGAAAGTACCTACGATGGTCAAGGTCGCGTGCTCAGTTCAACGGACGCCTACGGCAATACCACATACATGACATATGACAATCGTGGGAACCTACTCTCCATTACTGACCCGCTTGGGAATACAAGTACACGTACATACGACCATCGTGGCATGCTCTTATCAAGCACGGACCCCTTGGGCAATGTCACACGCTTCAGCTACGATTCAAACGGCAATGTGTCGACTGTGACAAATGCCCTTGGAGTTGTGGTTCAGCAAAACACCTACAATGACAAGGGACTCTTAATTGAAACAACCAATGCCGCGGGCGTTGTCAAACGCTATGCCTATGACAGTAACGGCAATCGAACGAAGGACGTTGTTCTCTGGGTGAACCCTGAAGATCCAACTGATGTTCAGGAGGTGGTCTTTGATATTGCTTATGACGCTCAGGATCGAATGACCACAACTGTGGACGAATTTGGTAATGTCACAACCACGCATTACGACCTGCAAGGTAATGACACGGGATTCACTGACCAGTACGGATTGACTCAGGAAGTGATCTACGATTACCGAGGGCTGCCGATTCAGATTCAATACAGCGACGGAACAACCTCCGAGGCTTTGTATGATGAATTGGGTCGGTTGACCATGATTACAACGCCACATCTTTTGGGGCAGGCAACAGATGCACGCGGCAAAGGATATGACGAATATGGCAACCTGGTGAGTAAGGAAAAACTCAGTGGCGTTATCATTGAGCTGATCGATGATGACCAGAATCCCGGTTATAAGAAGTCGGCTTTGGTTGGAACTCCAATCGTTCAAGGCGTCGGCCAAAGAACGTACGACTATCAAGGACGTGTTGTCGATTCAATTGAACCCAATGGTATGGTGACGCATTATGAATATGACTTGATGGGCCGACAGGTCAAAATCACGGAAGATGTCGGTGGTATTCAGAAGTGGTCTGAATACATTTATGACGAACTGGGCAGAGCCAGTGAGGTGAGATATTCAGACGGCACATCGATTCAGAATGAATATGATGCAGCAGGCAGATTGATTCGAACGATTCGATACGACGGCGCGACGCATGAATACCGTTATGATGCTGCCGGCCAATTGACTTGGGAAATGAACGCGTCAGGTAACGTCACCGAATACGAGTACGATGATGCCGGACATACCACTACGGTTATTCTGCCTGCAGTTGCGGATCCTGATAATAATGATATATGGGTTAATCCGATCGTTCATTATGCCTATGACGTCAACGGCAGATTGACTTCAGTGACTGACGCAGAGGGGCGTCAGACCAGCTATACCTATGATCCGTCAGGTCGACTGCTCTCAAGAACAGTGCAGGGCGGGTACACGGAATCAAATGAGTTTTCAGATGACGGCCGTTTATCTGCCAAGGTTGATGCAAATGGTAATCGTGTTGAATACACCTACGACTCATTAGGCCGTGTTGATGTTGAGTACTGGTACACTGCTGGTACACAGGAGTTGGTTGATACTATTGAATATGAGTATGACCAGTTTGGTCGAATCACCATGATTCAAGATTCCCAGGGGTACGTTGGTTATACCTACGATGATTCGGGAAGAATAACGTCCGTATCAAGTCCGCAGGGTGTGATTCATTATGTCTGGGATGAAGAGCGAAATATTCTGGAGCGAATGTATACGGGTGACGAAAATTCGCCAACGACAGATGTGTACTACGACTACAATTCGCTATATCAGTTATCTGAAGTGCATCAAGTTGTCATGGCTGGTCAAGCCGTGGATCAAATAACCAGCTATGTCTATGACGAATATTCACGTGTTGATGAATTGATCATGCCAAATGGTATTGTGATTGATTATTCATACGACCAGTTGAGTAACCTGACACAAATTGATTACATCAGCAATAATGACATCTTCCAATCAGTGGATTACACTCATGATATTGAAAGCCGGCGTTTACAGGCCGTGTTTACAGTTGATGGCCAGACACGTACGGTGGATTACACCTATGATGCTCTGGGTCGTCTGGTCAGGGAAACTGTCAATCATGGTGAGTCTTACAAAGATTATCAGTATGATTTAAGTGGGAATCGCGCTTATGAAGTCATCTCGGATGGAGATTCTGTTTCTGAAACCTATTATGTATATGATCCATCAGGCCGTCTGTCATATACTGATTCAGGTGAATCAATCACGGCTAATGTCTACGATGCATCTGGTCATCTGATTGAAAAAACGGTCACCGAGAATGGGCAGGAATCCAAACATGTGGTCTATGAGTACGATGTTCACGGCCGCATGACTGCGGTCGATCTCGATGCTGATGGTGCGTTTGATGTTGAATATATCTACAATCCAACCGGATGGCTTGTTGGCAAAGTTATAGATGGTGATGTGTACGAATACATCGTCGATCCCTATTCGCCATCAGGATACACGCAAGTTATTGAAGAATGGAAGAACGATGTTATTGATGCTGTATTCATTTATGGCTTGAATATCATTTCTTCTCAAAGGCAAAATGAAGTTGAGTACTATCTGCACGATGCTCAAGGAAGTACAACCGGCTTGTCAGATTCGGCAGGCAATGTGACAGATCGATATATCTATGACGCTTTTGGCGTGATTCAAGCGCACACCGGCGATTCAGTTAATAATGTGCTGTATACCGGTGAGCGATTTGATAAGCATTTAGGTCAATACGAGCTTCGTGCCAGACGCTATGATCCCTCAACAGGACAGTTTACCGGTTCTGATCCATTGAAGGGTGATAGCATTTTGACATTAAATCCATACGCCTATGCATATGGTGATCCTGTTAATGGCTCAGACCCTTCTGGCGAAATCACGCTAACCTCCATATTGACCACAGCAGGCATTGTAAGTACAACAATCGGTATCGCCATGCCTGCTTATCAGGTCGGGGCCCAGACCAAATCATTGCTTGATATTGCAGACTTCGTTATCTCAATCCGAAAGGGCTTACATGTCGGTTGGTTGGATTATACTGAATTTACAGGGATGCATTACACTGCCCAGATGATGGCATTACATGCTGCCGCAAACCTAGTCGGTTCATTGTTTGAATTGGGGTTAGCGATCGTTGAAAGTACATCATGGGGACAAGCCATTGGTTGGGTACAGGTGGCAGGTGGTGCTGCCGATATGGCGTGGGGAATAGCACATGAAGACAATGGTGATGTCTCAGGTTACATTGAAGAAGGCGAAGCTTCTTTTATCAAGAAAGCATTTGCAGTTCATATTAGCGCAGCGACTAGAGAAGCAGGTGAGTTAATTGATGGGCACCATTTGATACCTAAAGCGGCACTAAGCAATACAAAAGTATTAAAAGAAACACTTAGTGGTGCAAGAAGATGGACGTTGCCTAAGAATGTCGGTCACAATATTCTAGGTTTGTCTCGTGGATCTCATCAAAAATTGCATGCGCTAATGAGAGATGCAGGATTAGGTCCGACAGGAGATATGGCTGCTGTCTTCAAGAGATTTAAAGGACGAGATGGGTATGTGAAAGCATTAAGAAGTTTTTATCAGAAAATTGACAAAATGGACGAATACACAGGTATTTTAGACATGTATGATGATGCTTTTAAAGTACTGGGTGATTCAATAATTATGGGTAGCTGAGGAGCATTAAATGCTTGTTGTATATTTATGGTTTCATCATAATAAACTGGCTGTTCGGGATGATTCTAGATTGGTTGCTGTTTTTGATAAGTTTGCCAATCAAGTGTCAGAAGAGTTTTCTCACAAAACTTATTCCTTGCGTAGAAGTACGGTTTATGGGGGGAAAGGTTTGTATTTTGTGAGCCAAATTCGATTTGATGTTTGGGATGCAAGACTTGTTCTTGATATAAAGAATTTTGCATCAGAAAAGCTTGGGGAAGATTATTCTGTTAATGTCAGTGTTCGAACTGGTAATACTGGTTTTGAAGTGATACATGCACGATGGGTAGATGTCGCTTTTAAAAGTTTTTCACTAGATAAGGACCCTGAAAGCAGACTGCCTCTCAACAATTTCCCATCTGTATGCAGTAAATGTAATTGGAAAGATTGGAATGCGATACCTGATCCATATTTTGTTAATGAATCATTTTTGGAGTCGAAAAACGAGAAGTTAGATATTATTGAAGGTTCATCAATCTTCTTTGTTCGCGATGCTGTTTGGGAGGTTTTAAATGATCTGGTACCGGATGATTTTCAGAGTGGGAAAATTCAAGTAAAAGGCAAGCAAAAGCCGCTTTCAGGCTGGCATTGGATTTATCCAGTTCATGCAACGCCGGGGCGATTCGATGTGGGGGAATCTGATGAAAAATGTTCTGAATGTGGGAATCCTGATCGATATTGTTTCGATATGGGTAACATTACTGCAATGACATTATTTAAGGATTTTGGTGGTCCTAAATGGAATTTAGCCCGTACATTTTACCCGGGCACGTGGGTGCCGGAAGACAAGGAGCGAGCGCAGAGGCCTTATGCAAGTATTATGATGTCTGGCGGACTTTTTCGTGCGCTTTGGAATCATGGATTTAAAGGATTGGAATGGCCAGATCAAATCTATGCTTCATTGAATCCCAATCAGCCCATGATCGAAGAGTCAATTCGTTTTCAAGATTACAAGCCGAAACTCAAGGATAAGGCAATCAAGCAAAGTGGTGAGTCCGGGTTGTGGTTTGGTTATGAGAAGTCAGTTAATGAAGCGCCGATTGAGAATCAGAAGAAGGCATTGGCGCTTTTGCCTGAGTTACGCCCCCAATCTGTTGACGATTTAACAAGCGTTATTTCTGACCACATCGAAAAACACGTTGGCAAGATTGGGAAAGTTCTACACGAACTGATTCCTATATCTAATACACATGTTGATATCAACATAGTGTATCCAACCAATGAGAAACCATATTACACATTGGTTACCAGCGGGATGTCATCCAAGCCGATGAAAATGCCCAAGTTGAAAGTGACACCTCCAGATATATCCAAGTATGCAGAGCTGGTTGTGTGTCTTCCGCCTGATTGGAAGATTGATGAAATGACTGATGAGCGCTGGAACTTTCCCGTGGTTTGGATGCGCTATCTTGCCAACTATGTTCATGAAGAAAAGAAGTGGCTGTCTATTGCTCATACGATCCCAAACACAGATCAGGCTTTGCCCTTCACAGACAACACAGAATTAAACTGTTGGTTGATTCGCTATTTGCAGACGATGCCAATCGATGCCCAAAGTATCACATATAAGAAGAAGACGATACGTTTGCTGGGGATGACTGCCATTACCAATAAGGAAATGGAGTACGCTCTTAGCAATGAAGCTTCTAATCTGGACGAATTGAATGCTGTACTCTATGACAGGAATGTTGGTGAACTCGTAGATTTGACAAGAGAATCGGTTGTTTAAGTTTTGGTTGATGGCTTACTGCAAATCACGATTATTCCTCCATGCAAGAATGTTATATGACGGCAAATTGCTTTGCGGCGTTGGGGGACGCGTTTTGCTTACTCTGATCGAACGATTGCCCTGGGCAGTTAATCACATGACTTGTCAACGACACAACGTCACCAGCCTGATCATTGGAGCGGTTGTCACGGTGAAACTATTGGCTCAAGAGCTTGAACCAAAGCATTGATCGCTTCAGGCTTATCGTTTTTACTTTGCCCAAAATGCAAAAATCTCCCGCATCAACACGCACTTTTGAAAATGCATAAGCGTTGATGTGAGAGATTTTTACGTGTAAGCGGAGAGAGCGGGATTCGAACCCGCGGTACCCGGGATTCCAGGTACGACGGTTTAGCAAACCGTTGCCTTCAGCCGCTCGGCCATCTCTCCGTAAGTTCAGTTCGGCCAAGTATTGTCGCTACATGGTGGCCGTCTGTCAAATGACTTTTTGCTGGAATTTTCAACTTCCTCTACATCATGATTATCGGGTAAAACTTAGGTTCAGATTGGAATATTTTCCAACACTTAACGGGTTACGCTTCTATCATGAAACATTTACAACATCCCATTCGTCTCGGTCTGCTTCTGGCGTTACTGGCAATTGTCGCTGTGATTTTTGCTCAGACTTCCAGGCAGCCTGGTGGGATATGGGCAAAGGAGTTTACGATGCCAACGACTCAACCCGCCACTGATGTGGTTGGAGTCAAACTCTTCAACACACAGGGCAAACTCGTCGGCCCGGTTCGGTCGGACTACGTCTTTAAAACCGATGCACAATGGCTTGAACAACTCGGGGAAGAACGTTTTCACATTCTCCGTCGTCAAGGCACCGAGCGACCGGGCACCTGTGAGTTCAAACATCTCAAGCAGGAAGAAGGCGTCTACGTCTGCGCTGGTTGCCGACTGCCACTGTTCTTCAACAACACCAAGTTTGAGTCCGGCAGCGGTTGGCCGAGTTTTTACACTGCCATCTCACCGAACCTGGCTGAGCAACCGGACAACAGTCATGGCATGCGTCGCACGGAGATTCACTGCCTTCGCTGTAATGGTCACATGGGACATGTGTTTAACGATGGTCCCAAGCCGACAGGACTGCGTTACTGTGTCGATGGCCTGAGTCTGGAGTTTGTCCCTGCCAAGGATTACGCAACATTGGCTGAACCCGAAGCCGAGAACACGCCGATTGATCAACTCCAATCCGTGGTCTTTGCAGGCGGTTGCTTCTGGTGTACCGAAGCGGTGTTCGAACCAGTCAAAGGTGTGCTCGAAGTCACCAGCGGTTATGCCGGTGGCAAGGAGTCCACTGCGGATTACAAGACCGTTTGCAGTGGCACGACCGATCATGCTGAAGTCATCAAGGTGCTTTACGATCCGACGAAGGTGGACTTGGACACCTTGCTCGAATTGTTCTTCACTGTCGCTCATGATCCGACGCAACTCAACCGCCAAGGTAATGATGTCGGTAAGCAGTATCGCTCCGCGGTCTTCTACTCTGACGATACACAGAAGCAGTTGGTCCAGGCTTACATCGACAAGCTCCAGGCCAGTGGCAAATTCGATAAGCCCATCGTCACCACGCTTGAACCTCTGACCAGGTTCTATCCGGCAGAAGACTATCACCAGGACTACGTCAGACTCAACCCGAGCAATCCTTATGTCCGTGGTGTCGCGATCCCCAAGGTCGAAAAGCTGTTCTCCAAGCACAGTGAGTTGATCAAAGACAAGAAGTGATTCGTTTTGTGACTAATGACGTCATCAGTCACATGACTTATATCCCATCTCGTCATTCCCGCGCCCCCGGAAGTCGTGAATCCAGTGGCATTCTGTGCGCACTTGCAGGTTCCACTGGACTCCCGCCTGCGGACATGATGCACATCGTTTTTACAGTTGAGCACCGGGTGTCAACCCGGTGCCCGTTGTGCATACGTTAATCCCAGGGGGCACCGGGTTAACACCCGGTGCTCAACTTGTCG
>PAIY01000056.1 GCA_002704825.1 Phycisphaeraceae bacterium | reverse complement strand
TCCACGCGACGTCGGCAAATTAGCCCGGTATCACCCGCCTGAAACTCGTTGAGCACATAACGGACGAATTCCAGAATCGTGGTTTTGCCTGTCCCGCGATGGCCGATCAGGCAATTCAATCCATCGACAAACTGGATGTCCAGGCCATCCAGAAACCCTCCCGTCACCGATAAGGATTTGATTCGGTGACAACGTTTTGATTCAAACATATCAATATGCCTTTAACAACAGGCGCAAACCAACAACCTATGAACATCATTGCGATGCTCATTAAAATACATAGCAGTATAAGTGGGAATATAAACCCGAAGGTAATCCAGGAAGACATCCGGGCGGGGGGGCTTCCGGGGGCGGGGGTTATGTCAAATGTGTGTTTAGATGCTCATACATATGCATCACTTGTCGCTCCTCGGAAATATAAAACAGTCGATCCATTCATGCGATCCATCCATTTGGCAGTTACTCAGACCACCGTTTAATGGAATACCCATGCATTGTGTTAGGATTAAATTTGGATGTCAAATCGGGTACGAACAGGTGAATTTCAGGTTAATGCGAAGGGTAAAAAACGCGAAAAACACTGGACTTTGTAGGAGAATTCGTATTGGGGGCGTGGCGATTTTTGTTGGATGTGCCGAATAAAGTCAAAATATTTTTTGATTGGGTTGGTAATTCTGCATATGTCCGACAATCAATCCACTGAACCAAGTAGGGGGATTGTGGTAGGTCTGTTCTGATTTCAAAATACCAGTTATCACCTATTAATATCAGCGGAAAAGGACGAGTGGTAAACCGCAGGATTATTTGATATGGTTCGCGTTTGTTTTGAATTAACCGATTTCATATCACCATTATAAGGAGAGTTATTCCATGGCAAAATCCGATGCCGCATCCGAACTGATCCAACTTGTGCAGAAAATGCAAGACGAACGTACTGGTCATGTCCAGGCCATCGAGGCGATTGACCTGACCTTCAAGCAATTGGGTATTGAGGTCCAACTGTTTGCACCAACAGCCAAACCACGTCGCGGTCGTCCAGCAGGTACTGGCAAGAAGTCCAAGTCAGTCAAGGCCACCCCAAAGAAGACCAGCAAACGCACCCGCAAGACGTTTGCGGTGTCAGGCGATGAATCCGTTCTGGCATTCGTCAAAGCCAATCCTGATTGTACGACTGCCCAGGTCAATGAACACTGGACCAAAGAAGGCCGCAGCGGCAAAGCCGACAACGCCTTGGGAAAATTGGTCAAGGAAGACAAGATCGCCCGCAAGAACATCAAAGGCCAACGCGGTAGCACGTACAAGGCCAAGTGAGTCAGTATTCTGTTTGAACGACATTTCATAAACGCACAAAGCCCAGTTCCTCATGCTGGGCTTTTTGTTTGCCCTGCAATTATTACGCTTTGATTGGTATCATGTCACTTGACGTATAGATGGTTTCCACTAGTTGGCATGTTGAAAATGTCTGAGCCAAACCCACATGAGTAAAGACTGGGCAAACGTTGATGACACGCAACTCCTCATGAGAATGCAGGGGGATGGAGATGTTGCACACGAAGCCTGCATTGAACTGTACCTGCGATATTTCAACGACCTCGTCGGACGACTGGAACGCATGAGCCCAAACTCACCACTTCAAATTCGCAAAGAGGTCGTGCAGCAGGTTTTTGAAGAACTATATGAGTTGAGGGATTATGATCCGACTGAAGAATCGGTTCTTTCACGCCTTGTCCATCCAGCACAAGAAAAGTTAGTCAAGTCATTGCAAGATAGTCGCGACGATGCCAGATCATCACTGGGTTTGTTCAATCTATGCGAAAGCCAGTCAGGTGAAAAATCCAGTGAGTTGTTTACTCACATGTGGGCTTCAGAACAAGAAGGTGTCATGCACGAAGCCATTCAATACCTGCCTGAACAACAACGTATGGTGACTGAACTGGTTTGCTTTGGCGGTTACGATTTTGACAAAGTGGCTTTGTTGTTGAACAGTCCGGTGGAAACTGTCCGCAACAGCTTCAAGGCGGCATTGTCATCCATTGAGCCTGTTCTTGAAAATATGTTAAATGACTTTGAGTGTAGAGATTCAGATCACGCGATGGGCTCCGGCTGCGAAATATATCAAGATATGATGATTGATATGTTGTTCAATACTTCAGAACATATTAAACGAAGCGGTGATTTTTATATACACTCATATTCGTGTGAATACTGCCAGCAATCATTGCGTCACAAACAACATCTTGTAGAGCTACTCAAAAGATTTGGTAAGTACAGTGACGATACCATCAGCTTGCTTGAGTCGCAGCATGAATTGATACCGGGATACTTGCGAAGATGCCACAATTCGAATGATCAGCAAGCAGAGCAGATTTCCATCGAAGACATTCATCAAGGGATTGAACAACTCAAAACCTTGATGATGCGAATAGACAGTCTCCGATCGCCTGGACAGTAAATCAATCGCTTTATAGTCACGAAAATGCCGCAACCCAAGGTATACCCTCAGAAAATGTTAAAAATACCCTTCCGGATTTTGAGAGGGTGAGGTAAGATGCAAGTCCTTCCGATTGGTGCTTGATGCACCCGTCACGCATGTGACATTAACCTGAACGGGGGTTCCGGTGGCCGAGGGGCTGACATTTTCTGATGATGACCAACTGCTTTGTGACCTGCGTGAAGGTGGCGAGACAGGAAGCAATGCGCTTGCTCGTCTCTACAGGCAGAACCTTGCATTGTTGCACAGTTCGCTGATGCGTCTGGATAGTACGCTGACACAGTATGATCGTGAAGATCTGGCACAACAAGTCTTCGTGGAGTTTTGGCGTAACCGTAATGCATTCCGTGGGGAGTGTTCTGCTGCTCATTACCTTGTTCGAATTGCAACTAATCTTCTGAGTAAACACCATCGAAGTGAATCACGTCGATTGCATCTGGAGGCTGAGCGACGAGATGTATCCCTCCTGGATGATGAGGTCGACATGCAAAGATGTGAAGCATCAGAACTTGTTCACTTTGCGCTCGAGCAATTGCCACGTGCTCAACGAGAAGCAGTCCATCTGGTCTTCTTGCAGGATAAAACCATTGCCGAGGCAGCGGGAATGGTCGGCTGTTCATACAACGCAATGAAAAAGCGACTCGCTTGTGGTAAGCAGTTTATTGAAAAGCGATTACGTGGTTTTTAGTAAAAGATGATGGTCGCATGTTTCAAAAATTATCAAAAAAATTTGAAATTGTTAGGCCCCAAATGCCCTTCGGCGGGGACTAGTTATGTAGAGGACGCGAATTTTTGTAGGGCACCCTCATTATCTGGAGAATGTCGTGGACTGTTCGCAGGCTGAAAATTTGGCCACACTCATGCTGATTGATGACCCCTCAGTATCAGTTGCTGATCGGGTGGCATTTGATCTGCATTTGCAAACATGCACTTCATGTCGCGAAGCCTTTGCTGAAAGCCGACGAGTCATGGAAATGGTTCGTGAGTACGGCAAGCTCAGTCCAGATACCATAGAAATGCTCGAATCCCAAGGTTACGGAGTGGCAGATCACTTGCGACCTGAACCCAGGGAAGAAATCACGCTAAGTGAAGATGAAATCGAATCCGGGCTTGCTAGTCTCATAGCTAAGATTGATGAAGTAGAAGCTGAGTCAGATTCAGAAACTGATGAATCGGCTCCCATGTCGCTTGAAGATGGCGTCGCCGATCTACGCCGTCGTGTAAACACTCTGGAAGCACAGCAGCATCATTGGCGGGAGCAATGTGTGGAAGAAGACCAAGGCGACACTTGGGATTCAGTTACATCTTGCACTACAAATCAGACAAGTAACCAAACTGACTTAACTAAAACACCTTCAGCCAAACGTACAAGGCGTATCGCCGTTAGTCTGGCGCTGGCTGCGTGTCTGACAATGTTGGCTATGGTGTGGTTTGTTTATCAGCCAGTACAGTCTACCAACCAATCTCAATCAATAGCACAGTCAAATCATGAAACACTTGAGTTGATTACAGAAACAGGTCGGCAATCAATCAGCTTGAACACACCGATACACAGCAAAGATGGCATTATGGAACTCTTGCTGGGTAGTAAACACAAGGTGGTTCTCAACCGTAATACCACTGCGACTGTCACAGCAGAATCTCGTGGCACTGGTAAGAGTCCCGAATGGCGAATTGAATTACAATCTGGTGAGTTGTATGCAGAGGTTGTGCCTAATCTGCAAGGTGGTACCAGGTTTGCGGTAAAAACACCAAATGCTTTAGCAACTATCACCGGTACTAAATTCAATATTCAGGTCCATGATCAAAAAACCGAGTTGACTCTGTTGCAGGGGAGTGTGCGATTCTCAGGTTTAAATGAATCAAAGTATGTTAATGTTGCGACAGGTTGCGAATCAATTGTTGTAGGAAAATCTTCTCCTACGATACCATCACAAGTAGATGTCGGAAAGCAAATTGCATGGGTAGAATATGTAGATCAATCATTAGTTAATGACTCAAATAAAATATCTGAAAAATTTCTAGGTATGGGCACCGGCACATTAATGTCGACTTACGAGAAGCTGGATGTAAATAGTATTAATTATGAAGAATGGAGAAATAAAAATAAAGACTGGTTTTTTGAAAGATATCCATGGGCATATAAATGGTGTGAAATGCTGAAAACTAAAGGTGTTGAACCAGACTATCTAGAAGTTTTAATAGTTAGTGGGGATATCTATCAGTTTAACAATTTTGCACAGCATCCCATGATTAGCCGATCTAGTGGAAAACGATTAATACATTTTTACAATATTGAATATTCTAGTTTTATTGATCAATTGCCTAATGTGCCCGATCCAATTGTGGATGCAAACGAAAATTTTCTGAAATGGATTTCAAGTTGGGCAACAACGGTAGATCATAGTTTAGATTTAGATCAATTAGAGAAAAGTGCGTACTTGTCAAAGACACAAACTGCTATTGCGGTTTGGGTGAAAAAATATCCTGAAAAGGCGGGCAGGCTTAGTGTGGTTCAAGGCGATGTGGATATCTGGCCATGTAATTTCATGTATATAAATAATAATGTGGCTAGTATTTTTGAAGAACGAGCGGAATTGTGTGAAGATATCAGGTATTTATCTCAAGAATGGTTTATTCGTGGCCTTGAAGAAAAAGATTTATGTGATACATATGAATTGCATAGATTGAGAAATGGTGTAGTGAAGAGCGTCCAAAAATTTTATTGCGTCAACTAATTTTGGGAAGAAGCCAAAGGCAGAAAAAGGGATCATTTGCATGTTAAGTCATAAAATGTCATTTTATCATGATACATCCATAATAGTATCTGTTGTCTATTCAGTAGTCTTGTTACTTAATACATGCTTGTTTGCTGACTACAGTTCAGGCAGGCTGCTTGATAAAGCAGAAGCGGAAAAGGTGTTAAGTAAAATACATAAGAGTTCCATTAATGCTGAGAATATTGCAGGTGCAATGCTGACAGTGCAGAAAGAGTACTTTTTGCCTTCTAATGACGACAAGGAAGTGATTGAAAGGGTTGTTTCGTGTGTGGAGTTTGATGGTTCTTGTAAGATGACAGTCAGTTATCCGGGGTTGTCTCCAGATAAATATCAGGATGGTGCAAATTTATACTATCCGATGGATGTTCTTGTGACACCGAAAAATTCAAGAGTTTATATCGAATACCTTAATCATGGAAGGGTTCTTCCTAGAGATCAGGCGTGGCTGTTCGATGTCCGGCCAATTACTAATCTTAGGCCATTTCGTGGCAGGACAATATATACAGTTTCAGAATATTTGAATGACTTAGATGCTGACAAGTCCTTAAAAGTGGAAGTCTATGAGCAAAGCGGTGTGTATAAGTTAGTTACTTTTTCTAATGGTTTAAAAAGAGTTACTGAATTTGATTCGAAAAAAGATTATTCAATTACAAAATTTGAAATTTGGGACAATGACAAGTTGAGGATTGTGCGTGAGTTTGAGGATTTTGTCCAAAAAGATGGGGTTTGGATATCTAAAAATATTGAAGAGCAGAAGCGTAGTACAACGGGTGAAATGGTAAAAATTTTGTATATAACAGAGGTGGCGGACTTTCAATATGAAATACCAAATGGGATTTTTGATATGAAGTTTCCGGTGGGGGCGTTAATAACAGATTCGGTAAAAGGGTTTGCGTATAAAATACCTGATGTAAATGTTAAAGACCTATCTAAGTTAAGCTTAAATGAGGAAGTTAAGAAAAAAGTTGATTCAGGAACTGAAGACGGTGGAATTGATGGTAAGGTTGCTGTTAAAAAAAGCGAGGTGCCAAAATATGCTGCAATTATTGAGTTACATAAAGATGTGTACCGTGAAATTAATGTTCAGATTTTAATTGCTATGTTTACCGTAGTGTGTATTATGTTCGTGGTTGTTTGGCGTAAGAAAAACAAAAATGAAAGCTTGAAAATTAAATATATTTTGTCGTCTATAGTTGTTATTGTTGCATTGGGAGTAGTATGTGTTCAGTGGTATTTTTCTGATGTATCTGACACTAAAAGGCGATCTAAATTGTACATGACGGGGGATAAGGTTGCTTTTGGAGAGATTGTAAATTCAGAAGAGCATGTTGCTCAAGTAAAAATAGTTAATAAAAGTAGCTATATGATTAATATAGAATCGGTTCTTAAATCCTGTGGTTGCACTAGAGTCGAAATTGATAAATTTAGAATTAATTCCGGCGAGAATGCATTGTTAACTATTTTTTATAAGCCATCAGAAAATGTTGTCAAAAATGTCAATGAAAATGTTGTTTTGAAAATAAATGAACCATCAGTGACGGAATTGATGATACCTTTTTCCGTAAATATGAATCCGCCTGTAATTCTCAATTCTTTGAGTTTGACAGCAGAATCAACGTCTGTCGGTGCCATGGGTAGTTTGATTATCCATGCATGGCCGCAGATAAGTGTTGATAAAATTTCTCCCCAAATACGGGGCACTGAATTTGTTCGTATTAAGTCAATTCAGCGTCCATTGGAAAGTGGTCAACCAATTAATGTATTGTTAGAAATTGACGGGAAGGGGAAAAAAAGTGGTAAATGGGATGAAAAATTAGACTTTAATCTAGGCTGTTCGGGTTGTGTTGATATACCAATCAAAATTCAGGGGTATTTTACTGATACTGTTCTAGTGAGGCCATCTATTGTTGTATTAAAGCCTAAAAACGATGTTGTTGAAGTTGAACTTAATGGATTACCTTATAATGAAAATGGAAGTTTTAAGCTCAATTATTTGCCTAAGGGCCTGATTGTTACAGAAAAGAAAAAACAAGGTGATCCCAATTCTACTATTGTGCTCGTTGATTACAAAAAATTAACAGAAGGCGTAAAGCCTAAATGGAGAACAGAAAATATTAATATGGTATCTGCATCGGGTGAAATTTTTTCAATATCTCTTTTGAATGCCATGTAATAAGGCTATTCTGAAAAATATTGGCCAGTAGGAAGGAGAAAATATAAAATAATGTATGAATATGTCGGGTTGCTAATTTTATCTTTTTAGAAAGGAATTGTTGTGAACAAACATGCATTGTTACTAGTTGTTGTAGCTGCTTTTTCAATGGTTACTGTTTCGTACGGATTCGAAACTTTTGAATGTCGCAAATGCGCAT
Organism: Phycisphaeraceae bacterium; assembly: GCA_002704825.1. Lineage (GTDB taxonomy): Bacteria > Planctomycetota > Phycisphaerae > Phycisphaerales > Phycisphaeraceae > UBA7800. The sequence continues at coordinate 4,576 of PAIY01000056.1, read as the reverse complement.
CTCGGGAATCGTTTCCCAATTGGCCGGGATATTGTAATACAGAAGAAAATATTTACTATCTATATTCATTACCTGCGGTCGGTGGTTGTACTACAGAGACTGATGATCCTTGGGATGAATGTACTGAGTCTTATAATCCCTACTTCTGTGCAAGAACATATGGCTGGGATAGGCCTGATTGTTCTGAATATACGGGGGATGGTATTGGGTATACGACCGATTATCCTCCAGGTTTGCAGCCTGCTGCATACTGCTACTCAGTGAATATGTAATAACAAATTGAGCATGCCTGGGTACAGGCATGCTCAATTTTAATTTAAACATTGCATAGCTGGATAGAAGCTAGCTTTTAGGATTGGAACTAAATGTATAGAACAGAGATAATAGTTCTGGCGTTAATGGTCTGTTTTATAACTTATACCAATTCTGTGTCTGCTGAGTCGGCGTATGCGGAAATAACGGGTGATGAATGGATCAGTAAATGGTGGTCTTGGCCAACAGTATGGGAGTGTCAATGGTCGCGTGATCTTCAGGCGAGGCTTGTGTTAGGTGCAGTAACAGAAGATAGTAAATTTGCTGCGTTAATGTTGCTTAAGCAGTCTATGAATTCAAAATCGCCTGAATTGCGTAGAGCTGTTGTACAAGCAATGGGAAAGATAGCTGACCCTTTAGTTGTGGTTGAATTAGAAAGGTGTGCTTTTGAAGACCCCGAACCGATCGTTTGTGCTGAAGCATATTTGGCATTAGGGAAGATCAATAGAGCAGATGTAATTGAGCGAATAGCAGCCAACTATCCTCAAAAAGGTCGTTGGGGTTGGGTTGCGGGTTTAGGGGTTGCAAAGTGCAGTGATAAAGTACGTGAAGAAGCACTTTTTAATGCGCTTAAATCAGAATCTTCGCCGGATATTCTTGCACTTATAATATGGGCGTTAAGGCAAGTCTCGCCCCAGAAAGCGGTTATAGCATCCCGTATGATTTTGCAACGTAGTGAAAACATGGTTTTGGTGAACGAGGCAATTCAAACTCTTGGGAAATATGGTAGTGATGATGATTTGCGTACTCTGATGGATCTTTATCAGATTAGCTGGAGAAATACAAACTCTAATAGTCCAGCATTCAACTTGTGGCTGAAAATAACTAAAGCAGGCTATCTTAAAGGCACGATTGCCGATTTTCATACAACACCATATATTAATGCATTAAGAAACTCAGCAGCCATAGCTATTGGACAAAAAAATCTAAGACGTGTACCTGTACAATGGGAATGGATTTCAGAAAAACTGCAAAGAAGTTACTCCGAGATTGAGATATCTTTAGACGCGTTAAATACACATAAAAATGGAAATTCGGTAATTGTTCCCCCGATATTTGTTAATGGAGAGCAGCAAAATAAGTTTCAAAGGATTGTTCTTTATTTAGAAGACAATACGTGGAGATTTCAAGAGTCATTTGTAGATTATGAGGGTGTGTGTAATGGAAATTACCCATTGCGGTTTGGTACGTTAGCAGCCGGGATGTCTGGGATTGATGAGTCGGGTAGTTTTCTTCTAGATTTCATCCGTTTGAAATACATTAAAAACCCAAAATTAAGGAAATATGAAAGCCACCCTCAGAATCCAGGGCGTGGATTTGCAGCAATTGCATTGGGAAGATGGTTAAAAAAACAAACTGAGAATAAAATTGATAGTGCTAGTAGGGATTTGAGACGAGAAGCTTTACGTTGGTTGGCTAGTTACGCGCAAGACAGAAATGAGCCCTACAATTTCAGAGCTTCATGCGTGTTGGCACTGGGACTTTCTGGTGACAATGAACAAATTTCTGCGATTAAAAAAGCAGTGGACTTGAGAAAGGGGAAGGAATTATTTGTTGCTGCATATGCAGCATTGTCTTTGGCTATGTTAGGTGACAAAGAGTCTAAGCCATTAGCTGAGTATATCCTTAAAAATACTCCGACTGCTGACATTGCATGGGAGAATACTGGAGATGCAACAGAAAAAATCGCAGATAAAGACCTTTTTTTACAGTTGGTTCGAAGGCCAGCTTATTTGTCGCTGACAATAAGTGGTGGCGAACAATCTAAAGAAATACTGATAAATTCTAAACTGCACACACTTTATGATCTTGACAGGTTAAGAATGTTAAGGATAGCAGGATGTTACAAAGAAGTATTTGCTTCTTTATGTGAAGAGGATAAAAATGCAAATGAGATACAAGAAGTGTTGAATAAGTCAGCCGATGGTCTAGTAAAAAAACTAACTGTTTCGCAAATGAAGTGGCTAACTGGAAAGAAAAATATTAAAAATTCTGATTTGTTAACACGAAGCAATGCAGAAAAACTTTTGTCAAGAATGAAATTGAGAATAGTGTACTCAATTGGCCAAATTTTAGAGAATGACCCCTTGTTACTAGGGAATATTCTCATGGCAGAAAGTAATCCAGTAATACCTTTTTGGGGGTATGTAAATAATAAAGAATTTAAGGTTAATCCTATTGTTTGGTTGAGAATGGAAGCGGACCCATTTTACCAATCTCACTTTATGATTGTTCCATTAGGTAATAAGGAACGATACTGAGTACTTGCTTGATAATGTAGAATATTGGAATGTACTTAATATTTTTGCATTAAATTCTATTGCAATTGTTTATTATATGGCGTTAGGAAATGGTGGATTTTATTGTGATATATTTTAGATTCACAGCAATAATTTAACCTTATCAGGATTTGGTGCATGAAATTTAATATTTCACATATTAATAACCCTATTCTTGATATCCAACAAAGAGTTATTGAGAAATTGCGCCCTTCTGTTGCAATTCGGTACGGTGTTATGCCAATCGCTGAAAATGAGGGCGAATTACAGTTGGCATGTTCTGACCTAATTGATTGGAATGTTTGGGATGAATTGGAGCATATTCTTGACTGTAAGTTGCTGAAAGTTCATGCGGCACAAGAAACCATTACCCAAATGCACAAGATGTACTACGGTCTTGGTGCAGAAACAGTAGAACGCCTGACGAATAACAACGACTTGTCTGAAAACGAACAACTCCAGGTTACCAGTGCGAAAGCTACCAATCTTACTGATGACGAATCGGCCAATGAACCCACAGTTGTCAATCTTGTCAATCGCATCATCAGTGAAGCAATCACATCCAATGCTACCGATATTCATTTTGAACCTTTCGACAGCAAGTACCGCGTACGATACCGCGTCGATGGCATGTTGGAAGATGTGTCGATTCCACAAAGTGTTAAGAAGCTCAAGTCTGCTTTGGTGTCGCGTATCAAGATCATGGCCAATCTTGACATTACGGAAAAACGTCTACCCCAGGACGGACGGGCACGTGTGACGCTTAAAGGCGTTGAATACGATCTGCGTATCAGTATTCTGCCTGGTGTCTATGGTGAAGCGATCAATATTCGTCTGCAAAGTCGGCAGATGGTTAAGCTTGAATTGTCGGGTCTGGGGTTTCAGCCTGATGAACAGTCGAAGGTTGATGAACTGATTAATCGTCCGCATGGACTGGTGTTGGTGACAGGGCCGACGGGTAGTGGTAAGACCACGACGCTTTACACTTGCTTGAGCAAGATCAACAAACCAGACACGAAGATCATCACCATCGAAGATCCTGTTGAATATTGGATGGATGACATCTTGCAGATGCAGGTTCATGAGGAGATTGGATTTGATTTTGCTCGAGCTTTGAGGAGTATGTTGCGTCATGACCCGGATGTGATGTTGATTGGTGAAATTCGTGACCGTGAAACGGCAGACATCACGATTCGCTCAGCATTGACAGGGCACTTGGTGTTTGCCACTTTGCATACCAATGATTCAGCCAGTGCGGTTTCCCGTTTGCTGGATATCGGTATTGAACCGTTCCTGGCGGCCAGTTCCATTTCGGGTGTCATTGCTCAGCGCTTGGTACGTAAGATTTGCCCGAATTGCAAACAACCTGTTGAAGCTGATGAATTAAATGATGTCAGTGAATCATGGACTGGTAAAGGATGTGAGGCATGTCGCTATACTGGGTGTAAGGGGCGATCGGTTATTGCGGAGATTCTGCCGGTGAGTTCTGCCGTTCGAACCATGATTCAGCAGCGTGAACCTGCGGACCGAATCAAAGAACAAGCTGTTCAAGAAGGTATGAATACATTGCGTAACAGTGCCTTGCAAGCTGTGAAGGAAGGGCGAATCAGCATGGCGGAAATGCTGCGTGTGACACACGGGGATATTTGATTTGTCTAGATTTAGCTATATTGCGATACAACGTACCGGTGAAAGAACATCCGGTATGTTGCGATCCACCAGCAAGCGCGAAGCGGTGGCCAAGTTGTTGGAACTGGGTTATCACCCGGTCGTGGTCGAGGCTGAAAACCAGCAAAAGAAGGATGCCAAGGAATCGATTCGTCGTTTTCTGGGACGCGTCAAAACATCCGATCTGGCGGTATTTACCCGACAGTTTGCTGCCTTGCTCAAAGCAGGTTTGCCCATCATGGCTGCGTTGGAAACCTTGCAACGCCAGTCCACCAATCGTTACCTGGCACGCACGATTGAAGACGTTCGAGCGTCGC
>PAIY01000055.1 GCA_002704825.1 Phycisphaeraceae bacterium | reverse complement strand
GTCGATTTGCATCGGCGATGCTCGCATCGCCTGCTTCAATCTCCTTGGCAATGATCCATTCGCTAGCGACAAAGACCCTACACTTGGATTGGGAATGCTCTAGACTCCCGCCTGTGCGGGAGTGACGGAAGTTATCGTTGCTGATACATGGTGCTTTGTATCAATACAACAGCGACATCAAGATTGGGGCTTTGCCTGCGCTGACCCATGCGGTGGCGGTCATGCCCGGTTGCAGAGCGTAGCCTGGGTTGGGCAGTTGGGCTTCGACATAGAAGACGCCGTCACCGGTCGCCTGGGTGTCGACAACGGGGATCATGCGGGTGATCTTGCCGGTGAGATAACCGTGTTGCCAGGCCCAGTAGGCTGCGGTTTCCACTTGCACTTCCTGGCCGATTTTGACGCGTCCCAGATAGCGTTCGGGGATGCGGATTTTGACCACCCATGCGCTGGTATCGAAGATTTGTCCCAGCACGTGTTCGGGCTTGACGACTTCGCCTTCCTCGAAACGATTGAAGTAAACCTGGCCAGCCATGGTCGCACGGATCTGTCGGGCATCGCACTCGGCTTGATGCAGCAGGACACGTTTCTGGGCCGCGGAGATCTGTTCCTTGATCACCAGTAACTGCTGCTTATCCAGCTCATCGTAATCAAGCATCAACTCTGAAACGCGGCTGGTCATGACGCTGACTTTCAGTTGCGTGTCTTCGAGTTCGGATCGTGAGAAGCCGCCGCCTGCATCTTCCATGCGCTTGAGTTTGCGCTGGGCCAATTCCAATTCCTGTTGAGCCTGGAAGAGATTGGCTTTGCGGCGTGCCTGGCGGAGTTTGATGTTGGTCTGGGTTTCAGCCAACTGTGCGGTCTTGGCCTTGAGATCGCTTTGGGCTTCCTCGAAGGCAGCCATCTGCACATCGGCTTTGAGTTGGATCAGCAGATCACCGGGTTTGACCGCTTCACCATCATGGAACATGACCTGGGCGATGGCACCTTCGACGGAGGGGCGCAGTTCGACTTCTTCGTCGGTGGTGATGTAGCCCACGCCCTGGATTTTCAGATCCACATTGATCATCAGGCTTGCAACGACGGCACCGACGAACAGCAGGAACATAAAAAACAAAATCAGCTTCCAACGGAACTTGGGCTTGACGGTACGGGGCGGGCGACTGTTGCCTTGGGATTGATTGGTGGTGGACATTGAATTACCTGTTTGGTTTGAATTCCTGTTAATCAGTTTTTACCGCAGAGACGCAGAGGACGCAGAGGTTGGACTGGCGTGCAGCAATAAAACCTGTTTGAACTCTGCGGTCTCTGCGCCTCTGCGGTTATTCATGTTTTATCTTCGCCAACTCATGCTGCGTCGGTTCCTTCCTGGGCGTGTTGGGCACGGGCGAGTTGTTGTTCGTAGAGTTCTCTGAACGGGCCGGGTTGTTTGATGAGTTGGTCGGGTTCGCCCATCTGGACCATCTTGCCGGCATCGAGCATCAGCACCATGTCGCATGACAGTGCAACCGACACGCGATGCGAGACCAGCAGGGCGGTGCGATCTGAGAGAACATTACCAAGGTTATCGATGAGCTTGGCTTCGGTGTCGGCATCCAGCGCGCTGGTACAGTCGTCGAGCACGAGCACATGCGGGTCACTGACCAATGCGCGGGCCAGATTCACACGCTGCTTCTGACCACCGGATAACGTGAGTCCACGTTCATGCGTCAGCGAGCGATACTTGGCGGGGAGCGTACTGATAAAGTCGTGAATGAGCACGTTCTGTGCGGATTTGACCACGGTTTGCTGGTCAGCATCTTCCGAGCCATAGCGGATGTTATCGCCGATGGTGCCTGAGAAGACGACCGGTTCCTGGTGGACGTAGCGAATCAGGTTGCGCAGGTCGGTGAGTTTGAATCGTTTGAGATTCTGCTCGTTGACGAGGATGCGACCTTCGGTTGGATCATAAAACCGGGCGACGAGTTTGGCGAGTGTACTCTTGCCTGAACCCGACGGTCCCATGATGCAGACCTTGGCGCCAGCGGGGATGGTGATATCCAGATCATCAATCGCTGGTGAGGGTGTATTGGGATACTGGAAGCTCAGGTGATCAAAACGAATTTCACAAGCCGAGTCTGGGACGTTGAGCGGATCATTGGGATCGTCGATGGCAATGGGTTCATCCATGACGCGAACAATCTTGGCGCAGACCGTTTCCAGACGTTGCATGACGGCGACTTCGTTGATGATCATGGTGATGGGCTGGAACATGTTCGCTGCCGTGCCATGGAACATGAGCAACTCACCCGCGGTCATCGAGCCGTCCAGACATTTCTGGGCACTGATCCACATGACCATGGTGGTGGTCGTGCCTGCAATGATGCCACACGTCGCCGCCAGACAGGTGTTGAGCATGCCCGAGACAACCTGGCGTTGGAGCAGCGGCTTGGTGGTGCGCGCCAGAATCAACGTCTCACGGATCTCACGACTGAATGCCTTGGTCACATGGAACAGCGAGATACGGTTGGCAATGTGACCTGCAAGTCGGCCCTGGCGTTCACGGATATCGCGGTTGACGTTGCGCATTTGCGTCGAAAAATACTTGTAGGCAATCCCGTATGCTGGCAGCGCGCACATCACCAATAACGCCAGACGCCAATCAATGGTGAAGGTGATGATCGTCCCTGCGATGATGCCTGCAAAGCCGTTGGGGATGTGGCGCATGAGCATCGTAAAGCAGTGCGTCATCGCCTGCATATCGGAAAACAGGTGCGTGAGCAGACGGCCCGGTGAATGGGCATCGTGATAGGGTTGGCTGAGTTGATGGAGTTTCTCATGGATGTGATTGCGCATGTGAAACGTTGCTTCCTGCGTGAGTCGGGCAGTCGCAAAGAACAGGTGCGTTGCCATGAGATGGCGGGTGATCTCCCAGATGATGACGGCTGCAACGAGTAACGCCAATCGCTGGAGTTTCTGCTCGGTGGTCAATCCGGGTTTGGCATCGAGCCTGGTTGTCCAGGAATCGCGATACCGCTTGGATTGATGCATCATTGGGATGGTCTTGTCGGAGGTGTGCACCGACGGCGCGGGATCGGTATTAACCTGCGTCATCATGCCGATCTGGACAATGTCGTCAGCGATGTACCGGGCGACCGTCGGGTAAACGTAGACATGCATACCGAGGATGGCAGCAAAGATCCCCACCGAGAGGACAATCCAGGGGTGACGCCCCCAGATATATCGCTTGAAAATACGTTTGGTCGCGCCGCTTCCTGAGTACTTGCCATCGCGCATCAGTCGTTTGCTGACTTCCGATGAAGCCTTGAGGATACTGCGGACGTGGGAGATGATGGGTTGTCGCATCAGGCACTCTCCCTTGCTTTGGCGGTGGTCGAAGCCATCTGCGTGGTGAACAGGTGACGGTAGCGACTCTTGGTGTTACTCATCAGTTGGGCATGGGTTCCCATCTCAAGGATGTTGCCCTTGTCGAGTACGACGATGATGTCTGCATGGACAATCGTGGAAAGTCGGTGTGCGATGATGAAGGTGGTGCGGTCCTGCATGACGCGGTTGAGCGCCTTTTGGATGAGCGCTTCGGACTGCGGGTCCAGGCTGCTGGTCGCTTCATCGAGAATCAGAATGGTTGGGTCCTTGAGAATCGCGCGGGCAATGCATAGCCGTTGACGTTCACCCACGGAGAGCTTGGAACCTTCCTCGCCCAGCAGCGTATGCACACCCTTGGGCAGGCGTTGGATGATGCTTGAAAGCTCCGCCATCTTGGCTGCCTTTTCAATGCGTTCGATGCTGGCATTGGGATCGCCGTAGGCAATGTTGTTAGCCAGGGTATCATCGAGCACGATCGGGTCCTGGGGCACCATCGCCAGGTGGTTGCGATACCAGCGGGTGTCCAGTTCATTGATGTCGTGCCCGTCAATGAGCAGGCGTCCGCCGACGGCTTCATAGTAGTGATAGATCAGGCTGATGCTTGTTGATTTGCCGCAACCGGTCTCACCGACGAAGGCGACGATCTGTCCGGGCTGAACATCGAGATTGATGTTCTTGAGCACGGGTTTGTCCGGCTCGTATTGGAAGCTTAAGTTTTCAAAGGTGACATGCCCCTTGAGTTCGGGCAGTTTCTTGCCGGGCTTGACGGTGAAGTCGCGCTCCGCCTGGATGAGTTCGACAATGCGGTCCAGTGAGATTTTGGTTTGCTCAAGTTGGTTGGACAATTCCGCCAACTGTACCGCCGGCTGAAGCAGTCGCCACGTGTAGGCAGCGACGGCGATGACCGCACCGTACTGGATATTGCCCATGACCACGAGATAAGTGCCAAAGAGTTGCACGGTGGCAAAGGTGGTCCACGTCAACGCTGAAGAAGACATACCGTAAGCATTGTTGAGTTGGCGGAACCGGTGATGGACACGCTCGGTGAGGAAGTTGGCTCGTGTGAAGACGCGACGCTCATTGCGTTGTGAGTTGTATGCCTGGACGACGATGTTCCCCGCCAGCCGTTCCTGGGCACGGCCTGAGAGCCGGTCCATTTTGGAGCGCATGCGTTTTTGCACCGTGCGGATGCGTCGGACGAACCATTTGTAGTTGAACACATACATACTCACGCCGAACAGGACGATGAGCGTGAGTTGCCAACTCAGGTAGAACATCACCACGATGGCGACCAACGCCGTGACCAGTTGTGAGGCGAGGTTGACCATTTGGCCTGAGAAGATGGTCTGGACCTGTTCGATGTCACCACGGAGTCGTTCCATGAGCTTGCCGGTGGGCGTGTTCTGGAGATAGCGGACGGACAGATGCTGGACCGCGCGGTAGAGGGTCAATCGCATGTCAAAGACGATGCGTTGGCTGGTCATGATCACCGAGTAGTTGCCGATGGTCTGCATGACACCACTGATCCAGGGCATGGCCAGTGAGATGAGCATCAGGGGCGGGAGCAGCGCGTAGCGTCCCTTACCGATGACTTCGTCCACCACCCAGCCGAGAATCAACGGGGGCAGCAGCGTCAGCATCGTGACACCAAGTACCATCACGACCGCGAGAATCGCTCGGGCGCGGTACTTGATGATCGACTGAATTAGAAAATGGACAGAGCTCATGGCATGGCCATTTGCAATCTGCAAAACTCCATTGGCTTGTGTAACGATTATGAACCCATCTCAGATCGCTGTCGCTGCGATCCTTTCCAGGGCTCAGACTGGACGATTCGGCAATCCTAACTTCTCAGACTGCTTATTATCCTCGGGGGACTCCCAACACACGGTGATGCATCACAACACTTCTACATAATCCACACACCTGTCACGGCCATCCGCAATGCAATTTCAATTTGACGACCTGACGTCCCTGACAAGTCGGAGCATCGCGACGGACTGCTTTGAGGTTGCTATCGGTTCAACATCCTCTTGAGCAACATTTTCGTTTCTCAATTCTAAATTAGTTTGCTTGACAGAATTTTCCAGAGGTATCAGGCAATCTTTTAAGAAAAAAGTCAAAAAAGCGATACGACCCCGGCCATTTGGTCGCGGGATCGATCATTTGAGGCCAACTTCCCGCAGGTGGAAATTGGGTGCGGTTGCCTGATGACCTACAATATGCCCATGAGTAACCTCAGTGACATGCGACGTGACTTTAACCAGCCGGACCTGACCCGCAGTGATCTGCTGGCGGACCCGATCCACCAGTTTCAGACCTGGCTGGATGAGGCCATCAAGTTGGACATCCTCGACCCCACCGCCATGACGTTGGCCACCGTCGATGAGCAGGGGCGCCCTGCTGCCCGGATCGTGCTGCTTAAGGGTCTCGACGAACAGGGGCTGTGTTTTTACACCAACTATCACAGCGCCAAGGGGCGCCAGTTGGCAACCAACCCCCATGCTGCGTTGGTGTTTTTCTGGCCTCAAATGGATCGGCAGGTTCGCTTTGAGGGGACCGTTGAGAAAGTCAGCCGCGAGCAGTCGGAGGTTTATTTCAAGTCGCGTCCTCTGGGGTCTCAGATCAGTGCTGCCGCATCGGATCAAAGTCAGCCGATCGCCAGCCGTGAGATGCTTGAAGCCCGGGCCGCCAAAGTCACCAAACAGGCACAGGCAGGCGAACTGGATTTACCCGACTTCTGGGGCGGTTATCGCCTGACACCCAACCGCGCGGAGTTCTGGGTGGGACGCCCAAGCCGACTGCATGACCGTTTTGCCTACACCTTGCAGGCCGGTGGGAACTGGTGCATCGAGCGTCTTTGCCCGTGATGTGGCTGATCCTGAAACCGAGTCAAGATGACTCGGCTATATGGATGACCGGGGGATGTGTATATAGCCGAGCCATCTTGGCTCGGTTGCCTTGAAACGATGCTCAGTCAATCAGATTCTGCAGAACGCTAGCTCTGCTGCTCCATAAACTCGACAAGGTGTCTGGCCAGTTCGCGGACGGGCATGGGTTGACGCAGCAGCAGTGCCTGTGATGCAAACGCCATTGGGGTGGGGGGCGTGTTGCGATCCGTCATCAGCACCCAGCGTATCGTGTTCTGACGTGCTTTGAGTTCGCGACACAGCGATTCGGTGGGCAGACTTTCAGGCGCATCATCACAAACCAGCAGGTCGCATTTGAGTTCCTCATTGACCAGCAGCATCTTCTCAAACTGGGCCATCGTATCCACGCCATGCATCAGCACTTTGTGTTCCTTGAGCATCGCCCCGAGCACCTGCCGAAGCATCGCATCCTTCTGAATCAGAACCAGGTGTCGCAGGTCATTGGGAATGGGGTGTTGGGTCTGGTTGGGATCAAGCACCGGACATTTGGCGGGGAAGGTGATCTTGAATTGTGATCCCATGCCCAACTCTGAGGTGACCGCGATACGGGCATTGTGGTCGGTGACAATGCCATGGACCACCGCCAATCCCAGGCCGGTTCCCTGGCTGCGGGACTTGGTGGTGTAAAACGGGTCGAAAATGCATTGGCGCGTCTGATCATCCATCCCCACGCCGGTGTCGCAGACCCAAAGGTGCAGCAGCGGTCGCTTGCCGTGACAGCGTTCGGTTTGCAGCCGCACGGTTAATGTCCCACCGTCAGGCATCGCATCGCGGGCGTTGACCACCAGGTTCATCAGCAACTGCTGCATCTCCGACGGATCAGCGTGAATTTCCAACGGGCATTCGGACAGATCTTCAATCACCGTCGTGATATTGGCTGGGATCAACGGCTTGAGGGTTTTGATACTCTGCTCGACCACAGCCTTGAGATCGACTGCTTGCCGATGACCATTGGTCTGACGGGCAAAGGTCAACAGACTCCGCGTCATCCCCGTGGATTGGCGAATCGCCTGGCGGATATTCTCCAGTGCCACCGATGGGTCAATGTTCCGCTGATACTGCGTCTGGGCCATGTCCACATAACTCTCAATCGCAAGCAGCAGGTTGTTAAAGTCATGGGCGACCCCACTTGCCAACGTCCCGATGGCCTGGAGTTTCTGGGATTGCCGCAGGCGTTCTTCGAGTTGCTGATGTTGGGCTTCAGCTTTGAGTTGCGGGGTGAGATCTTCAATCTGATTGATGCAGTACTGCGGATTGCCCTGCGGGTCGCGGACGATGGTGACGGTGATCTGACACCAGACATCGTACCCGTCTTTATGGACATATCGCTTGCGGGTGCTGTGTCGGGTGGCTTGGGAATTTTTCAGGGTGTCAGCAAATTTCTGACAGGCTTTGGCATCCTCGGGACGCGCGATGTCAAAGAAGGTTTTTTGAATCAATTCCGACCAGCGATAACCGAGCATGGTGCAGAAGCGATTGTTGATCTGCAGGAACTTGCCATCGGGTGTCGCCAGCACCATACCCATGGGCGCGTGATCAAAGGCAAGATGGAAGCGATACTCGCTTTCGCGCAATGCCGACATCGTGTTGCGCTGCTGCGTGGTGTCGATGAAGCTGACAATGGCACCCGAACACAACCGCGTCTGTCGGTCGACGATGGGGGTTGCCGAAAACACCGCCCAGCGTATCGGGCACTGGTTGCACCTGAACCCCAGCACGGTTTCCTCCATGCGTTGGAGTTGATCCATGCACAGGTACCCCGGCCAATCTTTCTGCAAATCACCGGGTGTGTTGTCTTCGTGGATGATCTGACAATCACAGTTGTGGTGATAGCATTGCGTCTTGGGATCGTAATGCAGACACAAAAAGTCGATCGCTTTGGCGTTGGCCCAGATGATCCGACGGTCAGCATCCAATCGCACCACGCCACCGGGTAACGTCTGCATGATCGCATTATTCAGCGCGTCGGATTCTTTTAATGCCTTGCGCGTGCTGATGTCACGAACATGAATCATCAACGCCGGCTCGCCATGATATTGCACTTGGGCGGTGATCAACTCCACGGGGATGTTGCGCCCTGAACGATGCAGGCTATACCCCTCGAACATCTGCAGGTTGCCTTTGGCAAAGTTGGGGAACTCCTTCTTGACCGTTTCACGCTGTTCAGGCGGGACCAGTTCCAACACGCTCATGCCAATGAGTTCTTCACGACTCATCCCGTGGAGTTTGCAGGCCTGGAGATTGACATCCAGAATGATACCATCCAGTGACTCGATGAAAATCGCATCCGGCGCATGGTAGAGAATGTCGCTGTAAAGCGATTGAGACAGCTCGACCTGCATGACATCCGGTTCTTTGAGTTGATCTTGATCCACGCCATGATGATAACGGATTGTCCGCTGAACGTATCTGTCATCGTGTCAGTTGGCGGTTTGGGTGAACGGTGATCATTTTGATACGAACTTTGGACCCAATCCGACCGGCCAGCCGATAACAGACCTATGCTGCGTTACGGACACATTCTGCAATTGCTGGTGATGGCCCTGCTGGGACTTGGGTTGGTCATGGTCCATTCGGCAGGCAGTCGCATCGGCATGGGGCAGGATGTCATGTCATATATCCATTGGCGTCAACTGCTCTATGCAGGCTTGGCGCTGACGGCGATGGCTTTGGCTTCACACCTTGATATCCGATCAATCTGCATGACAAGACGCGGCCTGTTTAATCCACTGCTGTGGATGATGCTCGTCATGTTCGGCTGCATTGCTGCAACGTTCATCCCGGGGCTGGCACGCACTGTCAATGGTTCATCCCGTTGGCTGTTTATCGGTGCTGGCAGTGTCGGTATCAGCTTCCAGCCCAGTGAAATGGCAAAGCTGCTGATGGTCCTGGCCATCGCATGGTGGACCACCCGCAGAGCCGGTGTCATGCACAAGTTCTGGTACGGACTGCTGCCGATTCTCATCCTCCTGGGCGGGACCTGCGCTGCAATCGTCCTCGAAGATCTGGGGACCGGCGTACTCATCGGCATCGTCGGCGTGATCCTGCTCATCAGTGCCGGAGCCCGTATCTGGCAATTGGCGTTGATCGCGCCGGGCATCATCTTTGGACTCGTTGCTGCCATCATGCATAGCCCCTACCGCGTCGCCCGACTCATGGCATTTATGGACCCATGGGCCGACCCGCAGGGCACCGGCTATCACCCGATCCAATCCATGCTTGCCATCGCCATGGGTGGCATCACCGGCCGCGGACTCGGCGGTGGTATCCAGAAATTCGGTTACCTGCCTGAAGACACCACCGACTTTATCTTCGCAACCATCTGCGAGGAAATGGGCATCACCGGCGCACTCGTCGTCGTCGGCTTGTTCCTCTGTCTGATCTGGACGGCATGGACGATTGCATCCCAATGTCGCGACCCGTTTGGTCGTATTCTGGGACTGGGCGTGCTCTTGACCGTGGGCCTGCAGGCTGCCATGAATCTGGCGGTCGTCACCGTGCTTGTTCCCACCAAGGGTATCGCACTGCCGTTGGTTTCATCAGGTGGCACGGGTTGGATACTCACCGCCTTTGCCCTGGGACTCGTGGTCAGTCTGGACAATGCCCATCATCTGGAAAATCAGCTTCATCTGGATGATGATGTCGATACAACAACTCCACAGGCCCAACCCACCGCGGTTGCAGCCTGAGTGATCCGGCGCATCAGTGAAAAAGTCGCAGGCGTTTTGTGTGATGCAAACGGCCTGCGACTTTTTAATTTGTCAGTGATGCGCGATACGAAATACACTTCGCATGTCGATTACTTTTTTACACGATATGCCAATCGCTGTGACGCTGCTTGTTGCTGATGATGTCTTACAAATCAACTTAACCGCAGATCAATCACACACGCATTATCAAGCTTGCTTGTCAGTTCAAAGTGATGATCCGACACTTCGACCACGTTGACTTTGTCCGTTGTTTGAAGGGGTTTTTCGCTGTACACCGTCACGGTACCTGCTTCGTGAAGTTCGATGAGCAGTTGGTCTTCCGTGACCAAAGCTTGCGTGATTGTCGCGGGGCTCAGGTACTTACTGACATCACCGATTAACGCGATGCCATGCTTGATGGGGCAAACCAAAAACAGTTGACACTCAAAAGCCGGCAGACTCACAGCATGATCACCATCGAGTTTGAAAAGCTTCCGGGTTTGCCAGTCATAGCTCGCCAAACCTTCATCAGGAATTACCCATGGTTTTTGATCCCGGATCAAGGCTGAGCCATGTGTGTAGTCTTCAGGACGGATCTTGCCTGTAACAGCAAGGGTGGGTTCAGTGAGATTAAAGAGGGCCAGCGCAACACTGCCATGTTCCAGGGGGGCAATCGTGCGATACACCACGTTGTCTTTAAATGGATTGATGTAGATGCTGTCCGGCAAAGCCGTCGCCGGGGCAATGGGGCGGTAGAGTTTGCCCTGCTTATCACACAGCGGAAGCACGTTACGCGGATCAAAGTCCGTCGGATCATCCGACAGATACACCGGCCCACCACTCACTGCCTTGGAGACCGCCATCGTATAGCCCGCAAGGGGGTCGTTGGAGTGGAACATGTCATGATCCCCCCAGACCGTTGCGCCTAGCCAGAGCATGTTGGCAAAGGAGTTGTGCAGGTGGGCTTTACCCCGCCATGCGTCGTTGACTTTGTAGTCTTCGCTGCAACGGGTGACATTGCTGATGCGCGTGTTAAACGCACAGATATTGCTGTGTGCCATGCAGTTGATCAGGCCGTCCATGTGTCGAGCGCACGCCGCTTCGAGTGCCTGTGCATTGTCGATGCTGCTGGCAATGCCCTGGGTTGTCTCTTTGTAGAACTTGGGACTTTGTGCCTGGTCATCGACTTTCACAAAATCGAATCCCGCCTGCCGTGGCTTTTGGATCATCTGATCGTAAAACGCCATCGCGTTGATGAATCCCTGCTTGGGCATCAGCGTGTTCTCATCAATCTGCTCAAGGTGATCTGACAGGCTGTCCCAATCGCCTTGCGTTGAGAGTCCCGCCCAATACCCGTTAAAGCAAAGCCACAAACCAATCCACGTCACACCATCGGAAGTCCGGCGGTTGAGGATCGGCTGCCAACCGTTGGGAAATTTGGTCTTGTCGATTTCAAAGTCCAGCAGGCGACGGTTTTCGTGATTCAAATGCCCGTCATCCACAAGCACATACCGGATTGGCAGGCCCGACGCGGCAATCCCATCCATGGCCTTGCTCAGCACGTCTTCACTGATATCAAACTTGTACTGTTCCCAGGAACACCAACCCAGATGGGTGAGAATCTCCGGGTACTGTTTTTCGTCCCGGGCGCGGGTGGACTTGCCCACAAGGGGATGATTCAAAGCGATGTCCCAGACCTGTTGACAGGCGTCGTAAACGTTATCGCAAATCGCCCAGCTCAGCAACGGGATGTCCGGCTGATCATTCTCTGGTAATACCTTGGGCTGCCCGAGATTACAGACATTGAGGATGAGTTTTTGGTCGTCGGTGCTCAGCCAGGTGGTCGTGCTCAGTCCGTTTCCTGCATCGGGACACACGATGGGCAGGATTGCCATGTGTCTGCCGTCTTCAAGTTGGAGTAGCAGCAGGACGCCGCCATCGGTGACTTTGTTTAGTGATTGCAAATGAACAGCTTGCATGCGGTTAGAACCCGTCGGATACTTCCCGCCACTTTGCCCCAGGGGGTCAAAATCCTGGTAGGTCGCATAGTAACTGGCATCCTTGAAGTCAGGCAGTTGCAAGCGGATTCTGGCCAGCGGTTGATCACCAGCGATTTTCAGATCGGTTGTCGACAGGCTGTGTAATCCAGCAATTCCCAATTGACTCATATCCAGCGTCATAACAGGTGCATTATTTTCCGAATCCGGCTGATTCGTGGTGGTGGACAGGTTCATTTTACAAATTCCTCAAAGATTTTCGCGGTGTTGTCATGCAATCATGCATGCGTGTAATAGTCTATATCAAAATTGTTTAAACACCAATGGGTGCTTGTCTGCGGTATCAGAAACACAACCCGGATGACATATTTTTAGCCGCGTTGGTGGACTTTGTAAACGTTTACGATAAGATTTTTCCAAAGACACCTTCAACACGCGTCCTGCTCGTCTGACTTTGCCTTCGGATGGTATGGTTGATCAGGCAGGATGTGATGGGACAGTGACTCACAAGTAAGGGAAGGCCATCATGACACAATGGATCAATACGCACCATTCTCCGACAAAGCACACCAAGTCACCCGCTGGTTTCACGCTCATCGAACTGTTGGTGGTCATCTCCATTATCTCGCTGCTCATCGCCATTCTCCTGCCGGCTTTGGGTAAGGCGCGGGCGGCAGCAAACGACCTTAAATGTCTCAACAACCTCAAATCCATGGGCGTGCTCTCCAACATCTACATGGCGGACAACAAGAACATCCTGCCCAATTTCATTGCCTCCGGCGAGAACAACACCTACTGGATCAAGCGACTCTGGGAACTGACCTACGACAAAAACTTCAGTCCCAGTTGGCCCGGACTCAACGACGCGCAAATGACCTGGCAGCTAGGCACCATCTTCGACTGTCCGCGCTTCAACCAAATCAATCAGCAGGACTTCATGGAACGTGGTGCAACCTGGAACGGTTACTACCGAACTTATGGGGCAAACATGTACATGAACGATTACAACTCGGCGACCAAAGACCGGGTTGATGATCTGGAAAACCCCTTGGGAAAAATCTGTCAGATCACCGACGCCTGTTCCGGGCAGGCCTACAACTCCACAGTCGTACGTCGGCATAACAGCATCACCACCAATGTGCTTTACCTCGACGCTCACGCTGCACCCAATCAATTCGAGTCTGCCATCTACACCACGGTCGGATACACCCACGTCTTCTGGGGACGTAACTATCCCTGAACACGTACCGAGGCAGACCTCAAACACGCTATACTCAGCAATGTGATCCGATTGCTATTTGTGACACCGAATCGATATCAGGCAACATGACCCAGACCAAATCCAACCAGGGAATCCGCGAACTCTCCGCCAAACTCAACCTGAGTATCGGCACGGTGTCTCGCGCGTTAAACAATCGCTACGGCGTGAACCCCAAGACCCGCGCCCGTGTGCTGGAGGAAGCCCGACGCATCGGCTATGTCCCCAATGCAGCAGCACGTCGCCTCAAGGAACACCCGGTCATGCAGGTCTGCATGTTCTTTGCACCTTACGACAATCCCGGCCATGAAATCAATCCCTACGCCACCGACCTCATCGACCTGATCACCGAGTATGCTCAGAAAAGCAATCTCAATTTTCAGGTTCAACGCTTTGAAGACATGCAGACGACCACGGCATTTTTGCAGGAATCACCGCCCGACGCGGTGGTCACGTTAGGTGAGTTTCCCGAAGAACTCTTCCCATTGCTTGAGCAACGCAATTTGCCCGTGGTCAACATCAATCGCAATACCGGCCTTGAAAATCAGCTATGTATTCGGGCGGATGGTTCGCAGGCCTACGCCCTGGCGGTGCAGTATCTGGCTGCCCTGGGACACACGAAGATCGCGCTGGTCAACGGACCCCAGAAAGGCGGACATTTTCAGCAGTATGCCCAGGCGTTTGACGATGCCGTTGCTGAATTTTGTTTAACCAGTCTGCCGCAATGGAAAGTCGAACTGGCGCCGGATCAAACCAATGCCCAAGGTGCCCAGAATGCCACGCGAAACTTGCTTGGGGGTGACGATCGTCCCACCGCCATCGTGTATGGCTCGGACTGGTTAGCCATGGGCGGGATCAAGGCGATCCGCGAAATGAATCTGCGGGTGGGTGAAGATGTCAGTGTCATTGGCCATGATAATTTGCCGATGACCGAACTGCTCGATCCGCCGCTGACGACGTTTGACATGTACCTGGAAGGACAGGCTCGGACGGTGATCAACCTGATTACACGGCTTAGTGATAATCAGCCGTTGATTGATCCGACGCAGCCTTCTGGTGTGATCAATATTACCCCGAACCTTGTGAAACGAAAGAGTTGTTGCTGCATCCGATAAGTGTCGGGCATTAACTCATAATCACAAAAACACCTTGTTTTGTGGCCAATTCATCACACCATGATGAAGCCGGAGGTTATACGTTTTGAAATTGACCTGGATAGATTGGACTGTTGTCGTCGGATTCATCGGCTTTCTGGCGGCATTGGCGGCATACACCAAACGCTACACCAAAAGCGTTTCGGACTTTCTTGCAGCCGATCGCTGTGCCGGCCGATACCTGCTGACCATGTCCGAAGGCATGGCCGGTTTGGGCGCCGCATCCGTCATCGCCAACTTCGAGAAGTTTTACAAGGCAGGCTTCGCTGCAAGCTGGTGGGGGCTCATGCTCGCGCCCGTCGGCATCATCATAGCACTCTCCGGTTGGGTGCTATACCGTTATCGTGAAACACGCGCCATGACTATGGCACAATTCTTTGAGATGCGCTACAGCAAAAAGTTTCGCGTCTATGCGGGCGTCCTGGCATGGATCTCAGGCACCATCAACTACGGCATCTTCCCATCCATCATCGCCAACTTCCTCATCCACTTCTGTGGACTGCCCCAACACTTTGATCTGTTTGGCATCAGTATCTGGACCTTCCCCGTCGTCATGGCGGTCATGCTCAGTATTGCCCTGTTTTTTACGCTTTCCGGTGGCATGATCGCCGTCATGATCACAGACTTCATGCAAGCCCAGTTCACCAACATCGTCTTCCTGATTGTCATGGTCGTGCTGTTTTCAAAATTCAGTTGGTCTGAGATCACCACCACGTTGGAGAACGCGCCGGTGGGTAAGAGCCTGGTCAACCCATTTGATCAAGCCAATATCAGCGACTTTAACTTTTACTTCTTTGCGATCTTTGCTTTCAAAGCCTTTTACAACTGTCTGGGTTGGCAGGGTTCGCAAGGTTATCACTGCTCAGCCAAGAGTCCGCATGAAGCGAAGATGGCCAAGGTACTTGGCGAGTGGCGAAGTGGTGTCACGTATCTGATGTTATTGCTCATGCCGATCTGTGCGTATGTCTTGATGCACGCGCCGGAGCATGCACAGGTGGCGCACACCACACAGCAGGCGTTGGATCAGATCACTGATGCACAGGTCCAGAAACAGATGACCGTACCGGTGGCACTGTCGCAAATATTCCCTGCAGGTGTGCTTGGTTTGTTCTGTGCAGCCATGATCAGTGCAGCGATCAGTACCGATGATACTTACCTGCATTCATGGGGAAGTATCTTCATTCAGGACGTGCTTCTGCCGTTCAAGAAAAAGCCGCTGACACAGAAGCAGCATTTGAAATGGTTACGCCTTTCCATCGTCGGAGTTGCGGTTTTTGCCTTCTTTTTCAGTCTTTTATTTCCGTTGCGCGATTACCTGTTCATGTTCTTCCTGCTCACCGGGACGATATATCTGGGCGGTTCGGGTTCCGTCATCATCGGCGGACTTTACTGGCGCAGAGCCACCACGCAAGGCGCCTGGGCTGCCATGACTGTCGGCTGGATCGTTGCGGTCATCGGGATCACACTTCAAGTGATCTGGCCGAAGGTGCCTGCGTTGTTGGACATCGCAGAGAAGTTCCCGCTCAATGGTGCGTGGCTTGCGCTGGTTGCCTATCTCACCAGCATGACCGTCTTTGTTGTCGTGTCACTGTTGACCTGCAAAGAGCCGTTCAATCTCGAGAGAATGCTTCACCGGGGTGAGTATGCCATCGAAGGCGAGCATGCAGGTAAACCGGCTCGCGGTTGGCGGGCGCTGGGTATCACCAGTGAGTTTACGCTGGGTGACAAGATCATTTACTACTTCAAACTCACTTGGACCGGCACGTGGTTTTTCCTCTTCGTCGGCATCACTCTCTGGGCATTGGTCTGGGGTGTTCCCGACAGTTTCTGGAACGGATGGTGGGGATTCAAAATCGCACTGGCAGGTGTCATCGGCGTGATCACCATCGTCTGGTTTCTCTGGGGCGGTATCCGGGATTTACTGGACTTGTTTAGAACCTTACGCGGACATCAAGTCAACGAACTGGATGACGGGCGTGTGATGGATTGAGAAAGATTTGAACCGCCAAGACGCCAAGTGCGCCAAGGCATGAAAGAGAAAGACATTTATTGCCGTGTTACGCAATTTGAATACCGAGAATTAAAGATCATTTAAATTTGATTTGTTCTCTCTTAACTTGGCGTTCTTGGCGTCTTGGCGGTAAAAATAAAATAGCGAAAGAAAATGAATATGCGACATTTTAAATTACCCCTGTTTTTACTGTGTTTCATCGCTTCGACTGTATTGGCTCAAACCACGCCGACCACGTTGGTGCTCGAAGCTGAAAGCTTTCAATGTCAGGCCAACTGGTGGCTTACCTACGATTCCAAAGCCTCCGGCAGGCAGATCCTCCAGGCACGCGGTGGCGAAGGTGATGCAATCACCGTCATCGACATCAAGCAGGCCGGAACCTACCAACTCTGGACTCGGGCCAAGGATTATAAAACCAATCAGCCCGGTACCCGTCGATTCCTGCTGGTCATCGATGATCAACAGGTCGACATAGAATCCGGCAAGCATGGGCAGGAAGGTTGGCAGTGGGAATGTGTCGGCAGTCGCCAATTGGATGCAGGCAAACATGTCATCGCGCTGCGCGACTCAGCCAAGTTCTACGGTCGCTGTGATGCCATCCTGTTCACCACGGACAACACGCTTGATGCCAACACGCTGAGCATGCATCAGCTTAAGCAGCATGTGATTGATCCCGTCACGGTGACGTTAAAACATGAGCAGACCACGCCTGTCCCGCAGCTTCAACCAGGCGATCAAGGCAAAGTTATCCAGACTTTAAGCAACGCCAACACGCGGATCACGTTTGTGCAGATGCATGATCAGGACAACAAACCAGTGATCATTCGCCGGACTTCGGTGAAGCTTGATAAACAGTGGATCGACCTGCCTGTCGACAGCCGACATGAAGCGGTATTCACGTTGTTCAACACCCAATCGCGCGTCGATCTTGGCAGCTTTCACCCGGCATGGCCCGGTCAATCACCTGTGGTACAGATGACCGTCAACGGCAAGACCTACACCACGCGTGGCAAAAATCAGGACCCGTTTGCAGCAGGTGTCCGCAGTGATTTTATCCCACGGCATGTCGGTACACATGACCCCATGACCGTGCAAGTCATCCATGAAAATCACAACGGGGATCAACTGCATGCCTATTGGCATCTTGATCCGCAAAGCCATGATGCACGCGTGATGTTCAAGTTCGTTGCCAAGGCCAAGGGTTTTTACAGCATTGGTTACAGTGCGTTCAACCCCTGGGAAACCAGTGAAATTCGCTTTAACCAACTCTCACCGATGGTGCAGTTTGTCCGCCGACATGAACAGCCGGTGATGACAACCAGTTCGTGTTCACCGCTCCCGATGGCGATGGTTGAGCCCTTGTCACTGGG
Source organism: Phycisphaeraceae bacterium (assembly GCA_002704825.1). GTDB lineage: Bacteria > Planctomycetota > Phycisphaerae > Phycisphaerales > Phycisphaeraceae > UBA7800. Next base: position 5,936 of record PAIY01000055.1, on the reverse strand, counting down.
TGATGTCTCACTGAGTTACGCATTGGTTGCAGACCCCGATCACCTGTCTACGAGTTGGCCTGTCGCGCAGGAAGCTCGGCTTGGTTTGTCGATGCTCAATCATCAAGCGGCGGTTCAGCCGACGGTGTTCGGGCCGATCATGGGGTTTAATGATTCACGGTTTGAAGCAGGCGATCACGTGACAATGTCCTGTCGCGTGCTGAGTATGGTGGGTGACTGGAAGCAGACGCAGCAGGTTGCGATGCGCGAGATTTTTGAGGTCTCAGATGATCGCCAACCGATCAATGCTTCGCTGAGTCAGGCCTATCTGAACATGGTAGACCTGATGGCATCGGACCAGGGCGGTTGGGATGACAAACTCATGGGCTTTTACAACATTGAAAGTCCGTCGACGGTGACCCATGCCTCGCCGTTGGGGATTGTCGAAGCGTCATTACTCACCGACAACGAAGCGTTTTTCAAAGACCGCGTCTTACCCACCATTGGTTACACCCTCTCGCGTCCATCGGCTCATTTTGCAGCCAGTGTCCCCAAGGACATGCATGTCTATGTCAACGAAAAGCGCATCACGTTAACCATGCCAACGCAGTTTTACGGGGCAGCCTATTGGCAGGGATTGCATGACATGCTCGGGCGTCGCAATGCGTGGCTTGAGGATTTGATTTTCGGTGATGGCATTGTGAACTATTCCAATGACTACTCCACGATTCCCACCTGGTCGGAGTTACTTGCCAACTATCGATTGAAACCTGATGCAAAGTTGCTTGAGCAGATTATCCGTGAATCAGATACGTTTCTGGAGAAGGAAGTCTACGCACGACGCACCGACATTCAGCAGATCAGACATTTCTACAATATCTCGTTTTATCCCTATTGGTGGGACTTGCAGGATCTTTTCGATCTGACGGGTCAGAAACGCTATCTGGATGCTGCGATCGAAGGTGCAAACTTCACCATGGCCGGTCAATGGGCGCATCCCCGCCCGGGCAAGCAGTCGAAGTTGATCCATCAAGGCAATCACTTTGGTAACAGCATGCCCAATTGGTGGCTCGGCGATAAACGCTTCCGACTGGGCTATCCCATCGCTGACGGCGTGGTCCGTGAACACACCGTTCCCGCATGGCAGATCAGCAGCATGGGACTTGGCTTTGAACAACCGACCACGCTTTACGCAACAGGCAAAGGGCCGGGACTTGGCATGATACTCATGTCCGCGTGGGCGCCGAACCTTTTGAGACTGTATGGCAACACGGGTAATGATCTTTACCGAAGCTATGCCCGCAACAGCATCATCGGCCGCTTTGCCAACTACCCCGGATACTACGTGCGCGGTGAAACCGATCTCTATCAGGCTGCGGATTATCCCTACAACGGACCCGATGTCACGAGCCTGTATTACCACCATGTCCCGCCGCATGCCGCTTTCACCATGGACTACCTGGTCACCCAAGCCCATGTCCGAAGCAAGGGCGCGATCCATTTCCCATGGTCGCGTCAGCAGGGCTATGTCTGGTTTACCAATCGCGTCTACGGTCAGGCTCCCGGCAGTATTTTTGCAGATGACAAGGTTTCGCTTCGACTAACTCGCAAGCCGTTTGCCATTGATTCACCGATGGTGGATTACCTGCTGGGTTACAGCGATCAGGCGACGTATCTGGTGCTAATGAATCAGTTGGATCAGCCGTTGGATTTGCCGGTGTCGGTGGCGATGGATGGGGCGCGCTTGGCGACAGGACAGGACGTTACCGTCCGTGATGAATCGGGTAATGTGGTGGGGCAGACAAAACTCAAAGCGCAGATGTCCGTAGCGATGCCTGCGCGTGGGTTGCGTGTTTTATGCGTGGGAAATAGGGGGAAACACACGCTTGCTGCTGCGACGGATTTACCGATGCTCAAACGTGGGCATGTGAAACAGGACATCGACGGACCCTGGAAGCAGGTGCACGCGTTTCGCATTCGCAGTCCGTTTGGTCATGACGGTTTGTATGTCGTTTTGATGGGGCATCCACAGGATGGGGCAACCGCCAAACTCACATTGCAACAATCCGATGGCACCAATCGGTCTTTCACCAGCAACGGTTTCCCGCATGAGTTTGTGATTTACCCGATTGCCATGGACACTGATTTGAAACTCCAGCTTCATCTCACCGATGCCAAGGGGCAGACGATTGAGCCTGAACATATGACGCTCTACGGAGCAGACGGCATGCCGTGAGTTGATGCCATCCATCCCGTTAAGAATGCGTCGCAACTTTTCACAACCGCCATCATGGATTACGCTTTGTGCTTGTGAATATACTTGTACAAGGTAGCGGTGATGGCAAGCGAGCAAACATGCGACACGTCTATGGATCAACGTCAATGGATTGACTTGAATCATGATTGGCAGTTCCACATGGGCGATGTGGGTGACGCCGCATCGGCATTGGAGTATGACAACCTCAAGCCGTGGTTACTGCCATCCGCCAATGGTCTCAAACGTGAACCATCGCAGCGTCCGATGGGTGATGCGCCGGGTGAATCACTTGCTTGTGTGCAGCCGAACTTTGATGACACCGCATGGCGGACACTTGATTTGCCGCATGATTGGGGCGTTGAGCGTCCGTTTGATATTGACTTGCCCAGTGATGCGGGCAAGCTTCATTGGCCGGGAGTCGCCTGGTATCGCAAATCTTTTGAACCCGGAAAAGAGGCTGCTGATCACTGTCTATATCTGCAGGTCGATGGCGCGATGTCCTATGCAACGGTGTGGTGTAACGGCAAGTTCGTCGGGGGTTGGCCCTACGGTTACAACGCATGGCATCTGAACCTGACCGATTATGTCATCGCTGGCCAAACCAACACGCTGGCGATCCGCCTGAACAATCCGCCGGACTCCTCGCGCTGGTATCCCGGCGGTGGGATTTATCGATATGTGCGTTTACTCAAAGTTGCCAGGACGCACATCCTGCCCTGGGGGACCTTCATCACCACGCCGCAAATCGCTGCCGACAACGCAACGATTAACATTCAGACATCCATCGCAGGCGGTGATCATCATGTGAACCAATTGCTGTTGACCACGCAAATTTTCAACACAAATGATCAGGATCAGCCCATGGGGGTCGCTTTGGCAACGCAGGTTTCCGATCAGTGGTCAACCAATGCATTTGATCAGACCGCCAACACGATGTTACTCACGTTACCCGACCCCAAACGTTGGGATGTGACCGATCCGCATCGTTATGTCGCGGTGTCCACGTTGATGCTTGATGGCAAAGCAGTCGACCAAACCATCACGCCGTTTGGTGTCCGTGAGATTGCCTTTGCCGCGGATGACGGTTTTCATCTCAATGGAAAACGCGTGCAAATCAAGGGTGTGTGTCAGCATCATGATCTTGGTGCATTAGGGGCAGCCTTCAATGTCCGAGCCTGTGAACGTCAACTGCAAATGCTCATGGACATGGGTGTCAATGCCATCCGTTGCGCGCACAATCCACCTGCAAGGCAGATGCTTGATCTGTGTGATCGGATGGGGCTATTGGTCATTGATGAGTGTACGGACACATGGTTACTCCCCAAGAAACCCAACGGCTATGGTCGTTTGTTCGAAGATTGGGCCGAAGCGGACATGCGTGCGATGATCCGTCGTGATCGCAATCACCCGTGCATTATTCTCTGGAGTACCGGCAACGAAGTCATCGAGCAAGGCAAACCCGAGTACCACCATTTAAGTGACAAACTCAGCGCGATTGTCCGCGATGAAGATGCTACGCGCCTGCCCACCGTTGGCTGTAATGTCCCCGAAGCGGACAGCAATGGTTTTCAGAAGACCGTTGATGTCTTTGGTTACAACTACAAACCGCACAAGTATGCACCGTTTCATGCGGACAATCCGGCCACGCCGGTGATTGGCAGTGAGACCGCATCGACTGTCAGTTCGCGTGGCGAGTATGCCTTTCCCGTCAGCGATGAGAAGGACAAAGGCATGATCGGTTTTCATGTCAGTTCCTATGATCTCTACGCGCCTGCTTGGGCCTACCCGCCGGATCGCGAGTTTGAAGCACTGGAGAAAAACCGCCATGTTGCAGGCGAATTTGTCTGGACCGGTTTTGATTACATCGGCGAACCCACGCCGTTTAACAATGACCTGTCCGTGTTGATCAACTTTCACACCGAGGCCGAACGTGAAGCAGCCCAGGGGCAGCTTGATAAACTCGGCCATGTGAAAGTCCCTTCACGCAGTTCCTACTTCGGCATCATTGATCTTGCTGGTTTCAAGAAAGATCGCTTTTATCTCTATCAATCTCATTGGCGCCCGGAACTCCCGATGGCACACATCCTGCCACACTGGAATTGGCCTGATAGAGTTGGGCAGGTCACACCCGTGCATGTGTACACATCCGGTGACGAAGCAGAGTTATTCCTCAACGGCAAGTCCCTTGGCAGAAAGCAACGCTCAATCTATCAGTATCGCTTTCGCTGGGATGACGTGGTCTATGAACCGGGAACGCTCGAAGTCTTCACCTACAAATCTGGAAAGCCCTGGGCCAAGGCAACATGCCCAACCACCGGCCCGGTTGTAGGAATCAAATTGCAGGCTGACCGACAAGTCATCACAGCCGATGGCGAAGACCTGTCGTTTGTCATCGCAAGCCTTGTCGATGAGCAGGGCGATGTCGTCCCCACTGCCAACCATCAGATCACCTTTGAAGTTCGCGGCGCAGGCAAACTCCGTGCAACGGATAATGGCGACCCCACCGATCTCTCCGGCTTGACCTTGCCAACGCGAAAGGCGTTTCACGGCTTGGCCTTGGCGATTGTGCAATCCTCACGTCTTGAATCAGGCGAGATTACGCTACACGCCAAGGTTGATCGTTTGCCAACGCAGTCGATTGTCATTGAATCGAAATAGCCTCAGCCGGTAGAATCCTGACATGCAATCAGACGTTTCTGGATATCCCATTACGATCCTCGGGGCAGCATGGAACGAACGCGGCCCGGAGTATGCAGCTGAACCACATTACCGCAGTGACACGCAGTGGTATGCTGTGCAGTACGGTCGGGCGGAGATGGTGATTGAAGGCAAGTCCTATACGCTTAATGCCGGCGAATCGATCATGATCAAACCCAGCTTAAAAAGGGCACCGCGCAATGCGACATCGCGTAAGGATGCGATCGGTTATTTCTGGGTCAACTTTGAGAACCATCGCCTGCAGCTTGAATGTGGCAAAGTCATCAAGACACCCACTGCCTTGCAGCAGGATATGGCCAGCCTGGTTGATGAATTGCAAACCCCCGGGGCGCATGATGCCAACGATTTGATTTTGTCGTTGACGGTGCGTCTGCTTGTTGGTTTAACGCGGAGTTTGACGGAGCAATCACCTGTCCAAAGTTCTTCGGCATCCGACACCTTGCAGCGTGCGCGGATTGATCAGCTTGATGCATTTATGAAAAGCAATCTGCATCGGTCATTGACCCGCGAGGATTTTGCCAAGGTGGTCTGCCTGTCCTCTGCCCATCTTGCGCGACTGTATCGACAGGCAGCAGGGATGACACTCGTCGAACGACTCACGACGTTGCGCCTGGAGCGTGCGCGTCAATTACTCGTCGGTTCGTCACTCTCCATGACGCAGATTGCCCTGGAAATCGGCTTTAATTCTTCCAGTCATTTCACGCGCTTATTCCAGCGTCATGTCGGCGTCAGTCCATTGACCTATCGCCAGGCCAAGGGGCGTGTCTGGGTGCGCAAGCCTTCGTGATGACGTAGTGATAAACAGTTCCAAACAGATGTCCAGACGATGTTGATACATAGAGCAGTTCAAATAATTAAACTTCATGCCTTCGTATTTTTCGTCATTTCCGCGCAGGGACATGATGCCCGTTGTTTTTAAAGTTGAGCACCGGGTGTCAACCCGGTGCCCGTTGTGCATACGTTTATCCAAGGGGGCACCGGG
>PAIY01000054.1 GCA_002704825.1 Phycisphaeraceae bacterium | reverse complement strand
TAGTGGGAATTTTTGAAATAAACCTGGTGTATTGTTCCTCTCTATTATATACGGAAGGTGCATCGCACATCATTTTTAAAGGTTCATTATAAATAACAAAAAGAGCGGATTCATTTGCTCTGGTACCATGGACTTCTGGCAATACTTTCCTTAAATGATGCCCCGATTGAATATTTCTCATACCACCCGGAGTGAAGTCCATCGGTCCTTGAATACCTCTGATAAAAGGGACTATTACCTTGTGCTCAACAGTAATCTTATCCTGATCCAGCCTATTCCACTCGTTTCCAGCGACCGCTTCATAATTGATCACATTAGGATATGTGCGAGATAGACCTGTTGGCTTTGCACACCCATGAAAATCTATAAGCAATTTTCTTTCTCCCGTAGCTGCTGCCAACTCCTCATAGATTTTTATTCCTGTTTGATCCTCCCTACCAAAAAAATCTGCTTTTACCCCGGCAGCTCCCAATGAAGCAAACAGATCAAGTGCTTCTACCATCTGGTTATGTAAACTATGTCCCGGGCACCAAAGAATTACTTTAACACCCTTTGAGTCCGCATAACCTATGATTTTCTCTATATCTACATCAGGATTGATTTGAGTCAAATCATATTTACCCGTCCAGCCTGCATCTATAAGTATGTACTCCAGACCATATTTTGCTGCAAAATCTATATGGTATAAATAGGTCTTTGTATTTATACCGCCAATAAATGGCTGGCCTTCTACCACCCGCCCATGCCACCATTCCCAGGCTACCTTTCCTGGTTGAATCCAATCTGTCTCTGTCAGTCTGGACGGTTCCGATAGCTGATATACAAGATCGCAATCAGCTAATGTATGATCGTCATCAGTAATAATCATCACCCTCCAGGGATAAGATCTTTTCCCTTCAGTTTTGGCGATAAAATCCGCCTCTTCACTAGCCAGATAAGAGTAATTGTTATACCCTCCAAGTCTGGTTTTCAAAGCAAAAGGTTCAAAGGTTCCTATTAATTGATTTTCTCTGCCTTCATCTCTTTTTAAAAACAAGCTCGGATAATCCAATAGGTTTGCTTCCGTTATGACAACCTTAACTTTTTCAGAAACCTGAACCATCGCCGGTAGATAAACCTTATCCTGGAGTTCATTCATCGAATCTAAATCGAAAGGCGTATAATTGGTTTCATAGCTTCTTTGCTTAGACAGCCAGGCAATGGCCTCTTCACCAAATTTGTAACTAACCAACTCGTCATTTACAACCACATTTCCTTCAAGGTTTGTGATGAACCGATAAGCAACTCCCTTATCATATAAACGAAATTGAATGGAATACCCTCCTTCAAAATCCATCTGTAATTGATTATAATGATCAGAAACTTCTGACCTACTTCCCCACACCGGAAATAATGTCTGATTAATGTTCTCCTGTTTGGTATCCATCATTACTGGTTCATTTCCTTTCTCTTTTCCATCAATTGTCATTGAAATGGGGGAAGCTTCAAGAACTGGTTTTCCATCAAAATAAACCGAATAATAAGTCTTGTTGCCAAGGAATATCTCCGCTTTGATTCTATCATTTGGAGAACTAATTGTTATTTGTGCTGCCAAACCTTGTGCAAAGCCCACAAATAGGTAAAATAGAATTTTTTTCATTTTTTCTCAGTTTAGAATTCCGTCTATTAAGATTTTAGCCAGGTACCAGTTGATTGGCTGATAGTCTGCCTCTTTTTTCATTTTATTTTCTCGTAGTGACAATATTTTCTTTTTATCAATGGGTAAATCCAGCACCTTGAATACGACAGAATGGCTGGTATCCCTGAGCCCGCCTATCATAGAATAACTAATGCGCCAATAAGTACAGTATTTATCAAACCGGGAAATGGTATCCCTGGGCTTTCCATCAATCTTTAACAATACGGTTCCGGTTCCAGGCCCTCTCAAGTCATAAAACCCAATGGTCTTTCCCTTGAAATCTATCGTTAATGAATCTCCGGGTCTTGCTTCTCCGATATTGTTAAAGTAGGTTTTAAATTTTTTAAAGGTGGAATCTTTCTCCACCATAATGGATGTCCAACCAGAATTTGTAAGTACCTCTGACCAGGGTAACATCTGAGCATTTGAAATATAATCGGGATCAATAGGGCCTACCAATTCATGATCCCGAGGTCGATCATGAGGACGACCTTTCAATACTTCAAAAGCCTTTATAAATACTTCATGATAAATCTTATGACCGGTTTCAGGATTTGGGTGCACACCATCAGGACTGAAGTAGGGTATGCTGTCATTTTCTGCATTTCTCCCTTTAAAAATGATGGTATTCTCCATCACTCTTTTTGTTACCTCAGGACCAAAATTGATGGATGGTAACTGATAGAAATCAGCTACTTTTTCCATAGCATCCACCGAATTAGGCAAACTATCCAATCGATATTTCTTTTGGAATGAATCCCTGATGGTATATACAAAGCATACCTCTATTGAAGCATCTTTCTTCCAGGCCTGATGGATGATCCCCTCCATTGCCTGGATTATTTTATCCTGACTTTTACTAGCATCATTCACTGCAAACTCGATGAAGATTAGGTCAGGATCATACTTCAACACATGTTCCTGAAGCCTAAAAACTCCAAAATCCGAGCCTGTCCCCCCAATGGCTGCATTGATTTCTTCGATATGGGTTTGAGGAAAATTTTCTTTGAACCAATCCAATGAATATACCCTCCACCCTTTCTGGGCCGTAATACTACCGCCGAGGTAGGCTACTCTCACTGTATCTTTATTTTCTAACTTATAGAATACATTGCTGACACCATTTCTCTCATTGAAATCAATTGACTCGATCGGTTGATAATCAGAATCCGTGCATCCCACTAGTAGGAAGATCAAAATTGTTACAAAAAAAATATTACCAGAATACAAGGAACTCATATTAATGACTTAACAACTCTTTCAAGTACAACAATGCTGAAGGATTAATTAGCTTGTGGGCCAGATTCACAGTACTTAACCTAAAATATCCCACTCCATATTTATATTCTGCAGCAGCCAATGAGCGCTGACCACTATTACGCCATCCTGTATCTGCTGAGTATAGAATAGGTGTCCAATCCTCAGCAGAGATTGTATTCCCTAGAATTGGTGCAATAGATGTTGAACGGGCATCATACCACAACCAAAAATCCTTTGACTGAAACTTCGCTGCTATAGGATGATTACTTTCCGGGGAGACAAAATAATATTTCCCCATCCTGGTATCCTTCACAACAACTTCTGTATTGATGATATTATACTCTCCTGCCTCAAGGTTCAGAAAAAGTCCGGTTCGCCCCTCCTTGACTAACCGATTAATTAACCTTTCATTTGTTTGATAAGTCTTAAAATCATTAATAAGAATTACATCCGCTTCTTTTAACTTCTTGGATAGAATAAATCCCAGGCTTACTAATTGTTTACTCAGTTGGTGATCGGGTTTTACAAAGGCTATTTTGCTTTGAGGAATACTTGTTTGAGGGAAAACTACAAAGTCAAAACTATTTTGATGTACCTGGTTCCCTTTTTCATCAAGAAGAATAGCCTCAAGAGTATATTTTCCCCTTTTCTCAACAGTAGGTAATTCATAGTTCAGATAGCCTTTAAATGAAGCACTGTTGACAGGCGATGAAACTGGACTTTGATTGGCAAAAACAATCTCCTCCTCATCTCTGATCTGATATTTTAATATATAATCCTTACTTTGATTCAGATCATTGCTTAACCAGAATTCAAACTTTTCGGTTTCTCCTTCCCAATATTGCCACCTATCATTTCTTATGGTGATGATGGTCGGTTCAAGGGCATCCCTGTATGCAAAATAAGCCTTCTTGGGTTGACGATCCACATCCATAATACTCTTCATCCAACCGGCTGGCCAGGCATCAATAAACAAGTGAATGGCAAAGCTTACCATTCGTGGATCCCGTCTAAATGATTCGGTGATGAATTTAGCAGCCCAGGCCTGATAGTTCTGACTTGTTTCAATCCAACCATTTACCGTTTCTGGTGTATTGTACCACATGTAGTGAAATCGATTGGATTGTGCTCTGGAAATCATCCCGGGATTCCAATCACTTCTATCTGTAAATGATTCAGGTAACCACTCCTGCGGGTAATATTCCTTCATCACATTGACAGGATCCAATCCTTCTGCACCAAACTCCCCACAAGCATAATACCAACCTTCTTTAACAGGTTGCCAGTAACCCTTGTACATTTCTCCTAATCCCAGGCCATGACCATTGTACCATAAGTTATAACAGTGATTATCAGGCAGACCGGGTGACGGGGGATCATAGTCTCCATCACCAGCTTTGATAACCCGGTCAGGATTAGAAAGAAGCACGACCTGATCAAGGGCTTTGAAGAGCTTATAATAATCCTCGGCAGTACTTAGGCTACGTTGAGGGTGGCCTTCCGCATTTGGAAACCGTTCATTGATATAGGAAACCATAATGGTCGATGGGTGACTTCTCACCAACCTTTCCATTTCCTCAGCTTGTTTCACTGCCTCCGCAAACTTATTCCTTCTTATGCTACCAAATAAGGGTAAATCTGTCTGATTCATTAGCCCCAGCTTGTCCATGTATTCGTAAATCTCAGACTGTACCGGTCGCTGGGTAAGCCTTAAATAATTCATATTGGCCAGCTTTGCCAGGAGGATATCATCTCGAAGCTGATCCCAGTCCTTCTTCATGACTGATTGCTGTAAATGCCCCATGGTATTGGCTCCCCTCAATCGAATCATTTGACCATTGAGATACATACTTCCTCTGGGAATACTTACTGTATCCATTTCAAAACTTCTCATCCCAAATTGCTGAGATTGAGTATCGACTACCTGGTTCTCCTCATTCAGTAGCTTTACCTGTACCTGGTACAGCCAAGGTGAACCTGGCTCCCATGTGCGCCAGCTTTCCAGTTTGATCGGTACCCTTAGATAATTCACTCCATATCCCATCTTCAACCTTGTTTTTTCCCAATCTGTTGGCTTATCCAAGTCACCTACACCAGGAATATGTACTGTAGATGGTACATAATTCAAAGATTCAATAATGGTCTCCTCAAAATTCTGACCATAGATTGAAAGCTCCAGCGAAATGTCCTTTGGGTATTCATGATAATTATTGACCTCAACCCATACTTCAGCAATGGAATCTGCAGGCATAGGACGAACAAAGAGGTCATTAAAATGAAGTGGGCTCCGGGATTCAATATAACAATCCTGATAAATCCCCATACCTGCAGGACAATGATGCCAGCCCTCAGTTGGTTCATCATAACCAGGTCCTGTTGCTGCATAAATTTTATCTCCTACTACTTTATTCCCCAATTCATCCCTCCCCCCAGTGGTAGAGTAATCATTTTCAACCTTTACCAATATTCGATTCTTACCCACCTTTGCCACATCAGTAATTTCGAACTCAAATGGAGCAAAAAAACCTTCATGAGAACCCACATATCTTCCATTCAGAAACACGGATGCTTTATAATCCACTCCTTTGAAATGAATAAAGAGACTTCCTTTATGAAAATCACTTTCCTCTAAATCAACTTCTTTAAAATAGTATGTAACAGCCCTGCCTAAAGGCGGACCATAATGAGGGATTTCTACATTTTCCCAGTCACCTTCACCGCTTAATATCGAAACAAAATCTTGAATATCATCCTGGGTTTCCATCCTCCATTTGAACTCATTTAATGCTATCCTATGTCTTTGATTTTCAAATTCAGGAGCCAGATCCTGCGTGAATGGTTCATACTTTTTCCGTATCTTTTGGAGCTCGTGGTAAAGTTGTTCCTTGGTTGAAACTGGAGCTTCCATATTGAAAATCGCTGAAGGGTCATGACTTGCCGGAAGGTATATTTCATCTTTTTCTATAGGTTCTGGTACGGCCAAAAGATGCTCTCTTGTTTGATAATTAGCCGTACCAATATCCGCAAATCTATCCTGTGCAATTGCACCTGAAAAGATGGTTAAGAGAACCAGTGATCTGATAATTCTTGCTTTCATTTTGTATCAATTATTCCACACTTTTCAAATGGGAATGCCTCAAATGATCTAAAGAAACTCATAGCTTCCTCAAACCTTATTTTCTCAGGTTGAACCACATCACTTTCCAAAATATTATTATCCCTAAGCTTAAAGTCTCCATTCTTTACAAGTGGTGTTCTAATCAGCAGGTTATTTTGTGCCAGATTCAGCCTCCTTCCGTAATCTTCCAAAAAGGATTTCAATTCAGGATACCTGGACAGGTAAATCTCATCATTGATATTTACTTCCTCTAAGACCTTATTCCTGATCATGTCAGATTCAAGGTATCGAACCCATCGCCTTTCGTCCCATGGTGAGCTTCCAACAGCCATCTGACAATCCATGAATGTATTTTCCAATAGTTTCATGTCATGACCACCATGATAGAATACAGCAGCAAAATTTTCATAATGGCCTGGGTTACCCACTTTATAAAAGAAATTGTTCTTGATGGTCATTCCTCCAGATCCATCATCAATGTAAATCCCTGCCATGCTGGTTTCCGTATCAGAAGGTTCAATATTTGAGAAATAGTTGTATTGAATAACTGTACCTCTGGATGATGGGTCCCTTCCTCCATAAATAGCTCCCATATCATCCGTTTCAAGACATGCCTTGTCAAACCTGGAATATTCAATCAGGTGATCATTTCCAGAAATAGCAATGGCCTGATGCCTCAAATCATGGAAATAACAGTTCCTGATAATGTTCCCAACACCATAAAGTTTAATAGGGGGTGTATAAGCATGATTGATTCGACCCGTCTTATAAAATTCACAATTGAAAACCTCGTTCCGGGCTGAATCAAGGGTTTTCCTATCCCCTCCTGAAAGAATCATTCCCCCATTGCCCAGGTTGAAGAATTTAGAATTACCAACTGATACATTACTGAAATCTCCTTCAACAAAAGCCTCTTGTTTTGGGGAACCATCCAAATGATATTGTTTGGTATTGTCCTGAAAAGCTTGTCCCATGCTCACACCAACTGTTCCCAAATTGGAAAAAGAACACTTGTCAATCGACACATCGGAGCTATTCTCCAGGTAGACTCCCATCCCTCTTGCACAGGTAAAATCTATTCCTTCAATGGCTATTTCTCCAGCATTCACAATTGAAATCAGGGGATCTTCCAGGATAGATACCTCAATCTTAGAATTGGAAAGGTCAGCATTCGGATATACATAAAGCATCCCTGTCTCCCGATCCAGATAATATTCGCCAACGGAGTCTATTTCTTCCAATAGATTGTAAGCATAGTAACCCCGGACGGTCAAACCCGCTCTACCCCTGTCACCATCCATATACTTTGGCATACTGGTCCTTACTCCATACAGGTGGGGATGCTGCATTTTGAAAGTTGACTTTTTGTAATCAATTTCTTTAACCCTGATATGATCATCTGCATATCCCACTGAGAACTTACCATGCAACCAGACGTCATTTGCCTTTTTCCACCGAATTGGTCGATCATATTCAAATCCAAATTCTGCACCCCTGTTGGAGAAATCACCTCTTCTTGGAATAGATCCTGTATCTTCTACCTTGCCTATCATCAGCAAACTTTCATCATTTGGGTAACGTGCCAATATTTGAGGATCACCATCAATAAAAAGTTCGAGGGGAGCCGGCTCAGAAATAGTACCGAAGCCATGTTGATTGAGCCTGCCATAATCTGAAATACCTAATTCATTAAGATTAACAACCGATACTTTATCACGAACCTCTGGTAACAATCTGCTTAAAACCTTTCTATCACGAACTAAAGTGAATTTCTTCCCATTGATGATCTGTCCGCCATGAAAGGATACACGTTCACCTTTATAAGTGCTTATCTCCATTGGTTTATTGATTCTTGATCCATCCAAAATCAATGAAGAAGATCTAAAATATACTCCTCCTCTTAGAATGATTTCAATACTATCAGCATCTGTTTTAATTCCCTGCTGAATTGCAAATTCAAGTGTCCTAAATGGGTGTTCAATAGATCCCTGTCCATCATCATCTCCATCAGTTGACACATAAAATATTTGTTGGGCAAAACCAACGTTGACAATCATTGCCATACAGACCGGTAACAATAGTACACGACTAAGTATCATGTGATTATTTAATTTGAATCAATACGGTTTACTATACAGAGTAAGTCGAGGCTGACTTTTTAACCATTCTCCCTAAGAATTACATTCTTTTTATTATTCAATGGTTATTACTGTTAACTCATTCAATTATTGACTTTAACTTTAGTAATAATCGAAATACATTTTTCATAGATGTTATCAACCTTTTTCATCGAAGCACCAAGCTTTTTAAGGGCGGCAGGATAGTCATTCCAGACTTTCCTGGCAACAGATACGATTTGTTCAGGTTGAGTTTCATCGATCTCAAAAACCCAATCACTCAAGCCAAGATCATAATACATCTGCCCTTTAATGGTATCTTCAGGTTGCCTTAAATAAAAGACCGGAGTGCCTGCCTGGGCCGCAATGATGGGTGAATGACATTCAAAGCTAAAAACAGAATTTGCTTTTTTGTAAACTGAAGCCGCCTCATCAGGAAGCCAATAATCATGTTTTACAATAAATGGCTTAACGTCCTCTGGAAGTGGATCAATGAGGAGCTCATCCATAATATCTACCTGATAAGTCATTTCCGGACAGACAAGAACCTTGTTGCCTGTATCTCTCACCCAGGCAATCATCACTTCCCTCATTTTAGCATGATCCTTTTCCTTGTACTCAGCATTATGTGTGTTAACCTGGGCTATTTTCTCATCACTCCACCCGGCATTATTGGGTTTTATCTTATAGTATGGAGTGTATCTTAATCGAGGAATTGCGCAAATAAATTTGTTCTTCTCCAGTCCATTTTCAGACAGAAACTTTGAGGCCTTGTCTTCATCCCTGAGGTTAAAGTAAAAAGTAGCATCCGGCCCGAACCCAACATGATCTCCTTCAAGTCCTTCGCTGGCAAGGACATCCAATGATTGGGTTTCCCTGGTAAAAATGAAGCTTGCCTTTTGAAGAATTGAAAGCAGATTCCCCCTGATCCGTTGTATCGTTACACCGAAAACCCCAAATGGTTTCTCTGTGTATTTCATCCAGGCCTCCAGATTTACAGATCCTACTACATAAGGACCTGACCCGTGGATCATCAAATCGGCTTCCTTCATGGCCGCTAAAACTTCTTCACTTTCGACCGTCCCTTCTTTATCGGCATGCCCATGAACAATTTTTACATTTGGAAAATTCCTGTTTAACAATTGCTCCACCTTTTCACTGTAGCTTTTCTTCCAAAGAATGACTTTGGTTTCGGGGAGAAACTTTTGCAAAACATTAAGAAGCCCTGGCGTGTGAGCTATATCTCCGATATTTACATCCTGCCAACCTGAGACCACCATGATTGTTTTACTATTGGGTGCCTTTTCCTGAATACAGGATACCAATTGTGGGCCCAACAGCACACCTCCACTCATCACTGAGGCGTTTCTTATCCAGGCTCTTCGACTATAATTTTTCATTCGGTTTTATTTAATGTGATTGAGTATCGGACTTACAGGTGCCCTTATTTTTAGATATTTATTCCTTTATTATTTTTTGCCTGTATATAAGGTTTTCAGACGGTACAGTAAGTTGCATGAGATAGACTCCCTTTGGGATTGGTAGCGGTATTTCCTGTAGATCACTATCCAATAAAATACCTCTTTCCATCACTTCTTTTCCTGATAAATCAATTAAGGCGAGCTTTGCTCTTCTGTTAAAGGTTGATGGAATTCTAAGATAGATTACCTCATTGGAAGGTACAGGGTAGACTTCAATTTCAAGTTCATCTTGTTCAGCTCCTAAAATTTCAGTTACATCCGAAACCCTGGCGCCTCCACCACCTGAACCAACTTCTTTAATTTGATAAGCCACTCCATCAAATGCAGCCCGAAGGACTGTTCCTGGCATATCATCAGAAATTTCCACTTCGAAATCTGTCACTCCACTCACTTCTCCAAGCAGGACTCTATACAATCTATCGGGAACACCATCATTGTCATTCAGCAACTCAACTCCGGGTGTGTTTCTACTATAGCTATTGTAAGTTGACTCTCCAGCTAAGCGGGCTGAAATCTGCCAATCCTGACTAGAAGGTGAGATAAAATAGAGATAAATATTGTAGGTATTGACTGTACTCAGGGAGTCTTCGACCAAAACAGATATGTCCGGACAGTCTTCACCGAGCTGCATGTATGATTCTACATAGTTTCCATCTATTGTTCCGTTGGAAGCTGATTTAAACGTCCAGATGTCATCAGTCCCTGAAGAGGTGCTGTTAATAGCACTCCCAGGGTTAATATTACTCAAGTTCGCATTTACAAAATTGATGGGATAAACAGGTTTTTCTTGATAAGCCACACCATCAAATGCTGCCCTGAGGACAGTTCCGGGCATATCATCAGAAATATCTACTTGGAAATCAGTGGTACCACTCACCTCTCCTAGTAAGACACGATACAGTCTATCCGGTATTCCATCATTGTCGTTCAGCAACTCTACGTTGGGGGAATTTCGGCTGTAGGCAGTATAAGAGGTCTGTGTTGAAAGCTTGGCTAGAACTTGCCAATCTTGACTTTCAGGAGAGATGAAGTATAAGAAGATGTCATATGTTTTCGAATCATCTAATGAATCTTCGACCACTACAGAAATATTAGGACAGTCCTCCCCCTGTTGCATATAGGATTCTACGTAGTTACCATCTATAGTACCATTAGAGGCGGTCTTATAGCTCCAGGTATCATCGGTACCTGAAGCCGTGCTATTAATGGCACTACCTGGAGTGACATTATTAAGATCAGCATTTACAAAATGAATGGGTGGAACAGCTCCACCAGTGCCTGGTAGATACACCCATTCAGATTCTACTCCGGCACCACTTGCTCTGACCTGGCACTCAAAGTCGGTCAAAGGAGTCATATCCTCAACTATCCAAGTGGTGTCTTTAATGTTGTTTATGTAGAGCCAATTCGAACTTGTAGTGGCTTTATATCTAATATCATAATTCAGTGCATTATCAGTACTGTTCCAAATGATCTCCACATCGCTTCCCGATATATTTTCCACATTCAAACCTTCCAGAGATCCCAATGTACCATCAGGAGTTGCGCAAGATGCTGAAGAATACTTAAGCAACACCGCTGAAGTAAATGCAGACAACGTGATGGAACCACAGTAGCTATCACTGTTTTTTGCATCAATGAATTTGCCAGAAGGCAGGCTGATAGTGGAGTCTTCCATGGTAGGATTGTAGACCAGCAGAAGGTTGTCCTGATTGGCAGAAGGGGCGTAAGTAATCGCACTGTTGGATGAGTTAGAAAAGTTAGGCCTGGCAGCATCAAGCTCAAAAGAATTATAGACTCCTGCTGTTTGTGGGCCATCGATGTATCGAGTTCTCACCTCTTCTTCATAAAAGGGGCTTATAAAGTAGTTGCCATCATAAGTTCCAGATTCATCCACATCCAAAACATCAGATTCATAGTTGAATATCCTATGAGTTTGTGAGCCCGTATTCCTGGTAACCAGGATATTGTCCTCAAACTCATACTGCGCTTCGCTAGATACTTGATCACGAACCCAGGTATATACTTCATGGGTGCCTGATGTCATCGATGTGTTTCCCTGAAGTATAATCGTTCCAGTATTCATGTGCATAAAGCAACCCATGGTGCCAACATTGTAAATGGTATTATTCCTTACAGTGACATTATTAGAATGATTATCAAGGTATATACCTATTGCCCAGTCTCGATCATAGTGGCTACCCTGCGGGTTCCCCAGACAGTTCGTGACAATGTTCTCTTCGATGACCGTCCCGGCTGTAGTCAATCCACCGAGATTATTATTGGTATAGATACCTCCCATATCGTCAATCAGCATGAGCGCATTATTAACGAAATTATGCTTGATCAACTGATTCTGTCCACCTGTGACAATCGCTCCTCCTCCTATTCGCTCGAAGGTATTGCGAAGGATTTGTGCACCATTGGACTCGTTGTAGATGCAGTATAGTCCTTTCTCTTTTCCATAGGCAGGATCCGTCCCAATATCACTGAACTCATTGTCTTCAATAATAATATCAGTGGTTCCGTTTCTAACAAAGAGTGATCTTACATTAACTTCGGAAAAATAGCAGCCCGACACCAAGACATCATCGCTTCCTTCTACAGCGATGCCTTCGCCCCCTACAGAAACCACATCTACATTCTCAATGGCAAGGTTATCACTCCCATCTACCGCTATATTTACATCATTTCCAAATGCTACCCGCACATTAGAGATAGTGACGTTGGCTATGTTGTCGACAAAAATGACCGTATCCCTCAGTGGGTAGCTAATATCCGTCCCATTGGGATTACTGGAGGTATACAAATAGATTGTAGAGGTGTTCTCTTCATACATCCATTCACCTTCTTGATCAAGGGCATCCAGGTGATTGACAAAATAATAGCCAGAATTGTCATGTATATCAGGCACATCAAAACCGTCACCAAGAGTCAAAACACTACCATTATGATTGGTAACATTCACCCTATTGAAACGATATTCAAACACCTTGATCACTACGTCTGACCCTTCCCAGTCATAGGTGTTATCCAACTGGTTATCTGTAATGGTTGACAAGCCGGATGAAGATTCCAGGGTTAAAAAACCTCCATCGGTGGGGTTGTAATTGGGGTATCTTCCCAAAGGTAGCCGGTTACCTTCCCGGTACAGGTTGTTCATTTTTGCTGGTGCCTGCCCAAGTGTCTTCTGCCAAATATTACCCGAATAAGAAGTCCAGCCATTGCTGAAAGTGACCGCCCCAGATAATACCGGTTTGTCCCCTGTTCCATAATCCGAAATTGTTATTCCTGCAGTTGTCAAGTGCAGGTTTCCACTATATACTCCTCCACGTTGGAACAAGATTTGATCTCCAGAGCTAAAGCCGGACATCTCCTGGTTTACTTTGGAGATCGAAGCCCAAGCAGAACCTGAACTCGTCCCATTATTGCTGTTATCTCCGGAGCTAGACACATAGTAGGTCGTTTGAGCGAATCCACACTCGCCAATCACGATCATTAGTAGCGCAACCGTATATTTTGTGAAAG
Source organism: Phycisphaeraceae bacterium (assembly GCA_002704825.1). Lineage (GTDB taxonomy): Bacteria > Planctomycetota > Phycisphaerae > Phycisphaerales > Phycisphaeraceae > UBA7800. The sequence goes on along the minus strand of PAIY01000054.1, from coordinate 30,689 downwards.
ATTTGAATTGAGTATCCATAGCAAATTAGTTTTTAATGATTCGTTGTTTCCATATCTGATTTAGCTCAGGGATTCTTACTTTGAGCAGATAGACTCCCTGAGGAGCGGACAGTTGAATTTCTCTTGAAGAGTCTAGAATCATATCCTCCCGGAACACTTCTTTTCCAGACAAGTCAACCAAACTTAATAATGCTCGCTTTCCCAGAAGGGCTGGGGATATCTCTAGATGCAATTCTTTCATTACCGGGTTTGGAAAAAAATTAATTGCGTTATTGTTAAGAGCCTCGCCTTCACTGACTAGCCTTGAAGCTGAATTGGAGTCAGGTTCAGTGCCGAATACAAGCTGATCATTCCTATAAACAGCCATCCTATTGTTTAAAACATATACTGACGTATCAATAAAGGAGTAATCATTGGACTCATCAAACACTGACCAATCAATAGCATTGATCCGGGTTCTAAACTCCCCGCTTCCGCTGTAGGCGGCCAACTCATCTCCGCTAAAACTGAACTCTATGTATTCATGATTTCCATGCTTATCAAAGTCTCCACTCACAGCTATGGTGGTCGATTCTACATAGTCCAAGTTATACTGATATTGTGTATTCGTATTTTCTGCCAGGAAGTAATAGCGGACGGTGATCTCCTCAACCGGCACACTTTGATTGCCACTGTTGATTAACTCAAAATGTGGCTTGATGTGGTTATTATTTGGGAATTTATCTCCACTCTTATAAATGACCTTAACTTGTGCCTCCTGGACTCTAGAAATAGTCGGCACCTTTCCCCAAATCAATTCACCATTTTCATGAATTGTCATTTTTTCCGTTAATTCATAAATTGAAGATCCGTTGAAACTATAGTCATTGTTTTCATCAAAAGTGGTCCAATTGCTTTTGGCCATACGTAATTTCATTTGACCCGAGGATCCCAATGGATCTATTACAACGGAGTTATTGAAACTAATTTCCATATACCAATTGGCTCCTTCATAGGCAGTATCACATTTTACAAATGATATATTAATATTATTATTCCCAATTTCTGCCCAATCCACATAACCGTTTAACACATCATGATTCTCAGATATAAACCAGTATCTAATGGAAATATCTGATAGACCGACTAAATCATTACTCAAATTGATCAATTGCATATGAGGCTTTATTTGATTATCATCAATATCCTGATCACCATCTTTTAATTGGACTAAAAGATAAGGGACCAAAATGTTGGCCGTATCACTATAAGCTGATTGGCCTCCAACTTTGTATGCTGCAATTCGATAAGCATTCAATTCTCCATAATTATTTGCCTCATCGGTATAATTGGTTACCCCTGAGCTAACAGTATCAATGACTACAAAATCATTTGCGTTAAGCGAACGTTCTATTATAAATCCTAGTTCATCATCAGAGTTATCTACCCAGCTTAATGCAACAGAAGAAATGCCGTCTACCTCAGCAATAAGATCAGAAGGGGCATTTGGAACCTCTCCCAATTCTTTAACCTGGTAAGCTACACCATCAAATGCTGCACGTAATACTGATGCTGAAAGGTCGTCGGACAAGTCTACCCGGAAACCCGTCGTTCCGGAAACTTCACCTAACAAAATCCTATAAAGTCTGTCCGGTACGCCATCGTTGTCATTAAGTAGTTCTGCTCCCGGAGTATTTCTGCCACAAGCCAGGTAATTTGTTTGATCTGGAAGCTTTGCTAATACCTGCCAATCCTGTGAAGCTGGTGATACAACATATAAATAGATATTATAGGTATGTAAAGCATTCAAAGAGTCATCAACTATAATAGAAATATCCTGACAATCTTCACCCAATTGCATATAGGACTCTACGTAGTTGCCGTCAACTGTTCCATTTCCTGTATTCTTGTACGACCAAATGTGATCAGAACCAGAACTAACCGAATTAATTGCAGTACTAGGAAAAACATTATTTAGATCAGCATTAATAAAATTTATTGGGTAGGCAATGTCTACATTGACTGTATTTGAATACTCAGAATTACCAGCAGTGTTATATGCATAAACCCGGTAAGAATAAGTTGAATTGACATCCAGGTTGTTGTCTATGTAATCTGTAACATTAAATGCAACCGAATCAATGAGCTCAAACCCTCCTAGATCAATAGACCTCTCTATAACAAATCCAACTTCATCATCAGAATTATCTTCCCATGTTAACTGAACAGAAGAAGTTGTTGAGATGGTCACTTCAAGGTTTGTAGGCGATACTGGTGCAGGTGCCAATTCTTTCAATTGATATCCCACACCATCAAATACTGATCGAACCACTCCACCAGTTGTAAAATCATCTGATACATCAACTTGAAAATCACTACTTCCTGTGACTTCCCCAAGTAAAGCCCTGTAGAGTCTATCCGGCACACCATCATTATCATTGAGCAACTCTACACCGGGTGTATTCCTTCCGATAGCCTGGTAATCCGTTTGATTTGGCAGTTTAGCTAATACCTGCCAATCCTGGGAAGCAGGTGATACCACATAAATATAAATATTGTAAGAATTGGCTGCTACAAGCGAATCATTTACAATGACGAATATGTCCGGACTGTTGTCACCTAATTGCCTGTAGGACTCCACATAGTTTCCATCTACCGTACCATTGGAAGATGTCCTGTAAGACCATAAGTTATCATTTCCGGACCCATTTGAAACAATCGCATCACCAGGTGTGACATTTTCCAGGTTTGCGTTAACGAAATAAATGGGGTATTCAATTTCGGCCAGTACTTCATTTGAATACTCTGATGAACCAAATTCATTATAAGCTTTTACCCGGTAAACGTAATTTCCTGATAATACAACATTACTATCCGAATAGGTTGTTTCATCTGCTCCAACCGAATCTATTGCTACAAATCCCTGTTCATTACTATTTCTCTCAATGATAAAACCCTGCTCATTATCTGCATGATCCAACCATTCTAAGAATACAATTGTATCCAGACTAAAAATAGCCATTAATGAAGTAGGCGCCTCCGGATATATGGATGTTTTTGACAGGGCGATATTTGAATATCCCTGAACCCCGGTTGAGTTGTAAGACAACACTCTGTATTCATAGTCAATCCCAATACTGGTATTTATATCAATAAACTGAGCCGTATTTGCCTCCAAAGAGTCCAATATCACAAAATCTCCTTTGGACAATTCGCTCATCACCCTTCGTTCAAGGATGAATCCATCTTCATCTGAAGATTCATCAACCCATTGAATGAGTATACTTTCATTGCCATTGAATTCTGCTGTTACATTGGAAGCAGCAGTTGGTTGACCAGTCGCAGAGGTTGAGTATATAAGCCTCACAGATGGTATCCCATCTGCTCGGTCTTCTGCTCTATCAAGCCAATGCCTATTTTGGACACTTGGAGCGGTTGGGTTTATTCTTAAAAAGAACCACTCGCCACCTGACGCACCCTGTTGATATTGGTCTGATATAAAGGACTTCAAAAACCCAGATGAATTGGTATTGGTAAACACCACCTGTCTTACATTTTCATTCCTCTCCGGATCAATAAACCCTTCCTGAAGTAGTGCTGCATCAGACTGGTTTGCGCCTGAAAACGCTCCATCAAAATAATCATCCGGAGTTACAGTACTTGTTTGTCTGAAAGGTAATGCCCATAGATCTGCCACGATATTTCCGACCGGACGATTATTGTCTAGAAGCAATTTAAAGTTGGCCTCTTGAAGGTTAGTTATATTGAATTCAGGCAATTGAAATGGATAAACAGCAATACCTGATTGTGTATCATTTCGTCTTCCCACCAACATCACACTTTGATGAGGGACAAAACTTATCTCATTAGTATTAATGTCCCTGACTACCCACTGATTATCTGTACTACTCTCAAGTACCTCAAAAAAAGCACCTTCCAGGGTTTGGAAATCATCTTGAGGAATCCATGATGTGATTCCATAATCACAAACGCTTTGCAACTGCCACTCATAAGTAGTGTTTGACTGGAGGCCAAACAGATGATACTCTTCATCATCAATAGAATCGGATTCAATCCATGTTGATGTTCCTCTCTCTCTATATCTTATGTTCACAAATTGAGCTACGCGGAAATCATTCCAAGAAATATCCACACTTGACATAAGAATATTGTGTGCCGAAACATTTTTCGGACCTTCACACGGCGCTTCGATCAGGGTAGTGAAATGTAATGTGTCAGACCAAGCAGTCTCAACACCTGCACCGCTTGCTCTTACCTGACATTCATAATCTTCTTGTATTTCAAGACCAGCAATAGTAAAAACTGTATCAGTAAGATTATTTACATAAAGCCATGAAGTATCTGGTTCAGACTTATAGCGTAAATCATAATTGATTGCATTGGGGGTCTGACTCCAGCTAACTTCACAATAGACATCAGATAAATCGTCAATTTTGAATCCGATCAATTCTCCTAACTCCGAATCCGGAATCTCACACGATGCGTCTGAATATTTGACAAGTATTTTTGAAGTAAATGGTGATAAGTTAATAGAACCACAATAATTACCTTCATTCTTCACATCTATGTACTTACCATCAGGTAATGTTATCGTAGAATCCTGGCCCGTTGGATTCATAAATAGTTGGAGGTTATCCTGATCGGAACCGGGCGAAAAGCTTATCGGACTATTTGATGAACTGTTAATAGCAGGACGATTAAAATCCATGTTGTAGGTATTATAGATTTCTGCATTCCCAGCGCTTCCATCAATATACCTCAGCCTTATCCTTTCACCTACAAATGGACTTATAAAATAATTACCATAGTATCTTCCAGATTCGTCAAAATCGAGTACAGACGATTCATAATTCCAAACCAAATGATCCCCCACAGTGTCCTTTGATGCAAAAATATTGTCATAAAAATGATATTGTACCTCACTGGATGCCTGATCATATAAATAAGTAAAAACTTCTGCATAGGGACCACCTAGCGCTGTATTCCCATAGAAGGTGATTTCTCCTGTATTTATATGTAGAAAGTAACAAATCGTTCCAACATTAAATACAGTGTTGTTTCTAACAATCACATCATTGGTATGATTATCTAAATAAATTCCAATTGCCCAGTCTCTGTCCTGATAACTACCATGATGATTACCAAGACAATTGGAGACAATATTTTCTTCAATGATTGTTCCAGCTGTAGTTAATCCTCCTAAATTAAAGTTGGTATAAATCCCCCCCATATCATCAATGAGTTTAAGCGCATTATTGATATAGTTTCTTCTGATTAATTGATTCTTACCCCCTGTAACTATAGCCCCTCCACCAATCTGATCAAAATTATTTCTTAGTATCTGGGCACCATCGGATTCATTATATATACAGTATAGTCCTTTTTCTTTTCCATAAGCAGGGTCCATTCCAATATTATAAAAATTGTTGTCTTGAATGGTGATATTTGTTGTCCCATTGATAACATATAAAGAGCGAATATTTACCTCTTCAAAATAACTGTTGGAGACTGAAACACCATCGCTGCCTTCAACCTGAATACCTTCCCCTCCTGCTGCTTTCAAATCAATATTTTCCAGCACCAAATTATCTGCTCCATCAACCATGATATTGATAGCATTTCCAAACCCAACCTGGATATCTGAAATAAAGATATCATCGACATTATCTACATCAATAACAATATCTTGAAACGGATATGTAAATACTGAATTATTGGGATCTGAAGCTGAATAAAGGTAAATTTTGCCATCACCTTCATCGTAAAACCATTCCCCATCAAGATCTAATGCATCAATGTGGTTGACAAAATAATAACCAGAATTACTCCGCACCCTCGTGACATCAAATCCATCACCAAGGGAAAGTGTTGTCCCACTATGTCCAACCACATCCACCCTATTAAATCGATATTCCAACACTTTGATTACCACATCTGAACCCGTCCAGTCTACAGAATTATCTAATTCATCATCGATAATCTGAGATAGTGAAGGGGAGGATTCTATTCTTAAAAACCCGCCATCTTCAGAATTATGGTTAGGGTATCGGCCTAATGGTAGTCTGTTACCATCTCGATGTAAATTATTTAGCTTAGGTGGTGCATCCGTTAAGGTTATCTCCCAAATATTCCCGGAAACAGGGATCCAACCGCCATTCAGTGAAATACCACCTGATAGCGTCGGTTTATCTCCATTGCCATATGCACCAAAAGAGACCCCCTGTGTAGAAATTGTAAGAGATCCTGTAAAAGTATTCCCTCGAAGAAATAATATTTGATCACCAGCCTGAAAATTATTCATTTCCGAATTGACTTTACTGATCGTTTGCCATGGTGATCCCTGGCTTAATCCATCATTAATATCGCTACCTGTATTGGAAACATAGTATATATCTTGAGCTAAGACAGACTTCTGTGCAAGTAAAAAACACAGAATGCTGAAAAGAAAATATCTTAATGAGTGAGTATTCATGGTCAGTTTCTTATATAACGCTTTATTGCAAAAAAGAGAGTCTTCCTAAGCAACAAAAGAGTAAAGAGTAAAAGGAATTTTGAAGTATCAATGAAAGCGGCTAAAAATTAGCCGCTTTCATCATGGTAAAATTATTCCGAACCAGGGTACCCTGGATTCTGAGTCATTTCCGCTCCCGCATTGGCATCAATAACAGATTGAGGAATTGGCCAGTACTCATTGTGATCAGCAATGGTAGTTCCCGCAGAAGGTCCTCCAGGCGCATATGGAGCAGAATTATAGGTTCTCACTCTATCTACGAGCCTTCCCATCCTGATTAGCGTTCTTAATCGTGGCTCTTCAACCAATAGTTCTCGGGCTCTTTCATCTAGAATAAAGTCTTCAGTGACATCAGCACCAGAGATAAGTGAAGCATTGGCTCGTGCTCTAACAACATTGATATCATCAGCAGCATTGTCAAGTTCTCCTTTTCTAAAATAAGCTTCTGCCCGTAACAGATAGGTTTCAGCTACTCTCATTCTACTAAAATCTTTGGCTGTGCTACCACTATTTGGACTATCAGCACGCGGATACCCACTTATTTTTTCAATCCATGGATAATATCCTCTCACAGTGTCCAACTTGATGTTGGTCAGTGTCACCCCATCATCCTCTAATATATAAAGATTATCATCTGGTCCATATCCTGTCTTGATTTCCTTACCATAGTATTCAGGATCAGCAGGATTATTGTAATAAAAGGTTCGCTTGATGTTGTGTTCAGAATTCCTCATATCATTAGGATCAAGTGCCCAGATGCCATATTTAACATAGTTTGTGGGGGAATTTACACCAATGCCCCTCACATGCTCATTGTCATCAATGTTACTTACATTGTTTGGAGTTTTGAGCTTATCATATTCGGGAGCCCAATACCTGGGACTCTGGTTTCCACTTCCACCTAGGATATACAATTCAAATTGCCAAGCCCACAACACCTCTTTATTTCCATCTGATCGGTTGATCTGACCATATGCATGAACATCTGAGAATACATCGCCAGGTTCAGAACTGGCTGGCCCAAACCTTTCTGTCATGATCTCGTAATCTCCTGCTTGTTTATCAATGACCATACTCGCAGCAGTAATTGACTGATCATAATAGGAAGCATCACCAGTTTCCATACCCAATGAAATGTAAACTTCACTCAATAGATGATAAGCAGCTGCCCTGGGGATTCGACCATCTTCTACTTCCAAATCAAGTAAACCAACTGCTGCTTCAAGATCGGCAGCAGCAAACTCTAATACTTCCTGTCTAGGTGATCTGACGAAATCAAACTTTGGCTCTTGTAACCTTTCGCTCACAATGGGAACATCTCCATAGATGTTTGTAAGAAAATTGAAGGTATAGGCTCGAAAGAACAGCGCCTCCCCTTTGAAAGATGCTCTTGCCTCGTCTGAAATATCTAACTCAGGATCATCGATGCCATCCAATACAAGATTAATTCTTACTAGCATATCCTCATACGCCCAATCCCAGTAGATGCTTGCAGCTGAATAGGTAGAATTCAGTAAGGTATAATCTGCCAAGCCACGATTGTCCGGCCTTCCCCATCGTGCGATATCGGTTCCGACGTTCATGTATTCAAAAATGGAGGAGGCAATGTTGTGCTCAAGTCGTGCAGCCTCATAAATAGCAGTTACTGCTGCATTGTATCCGTCCTCATTGACTAAAAGATTTTCCGGACTGAATCGATCCAGAGGTACTTCTTCAAGATAATCTTCTCCACAGGAAAAAAGAATTCCTGTAACCATTAAAATAATAGTCGTATATTTTATTAGATTTTTCATTGTTCGTTTCTTTAGAATTGGACTTTTAAGCCAAGTGTATAGATCTTCATTAATGGGCCATAATTACCTGGGTCTCTTGCCCCTCTACCGTATTCTGGATCCCAGCCTTGCCATTTGGTCCATGTAGCTAAATTTTTTCCACTTGCGTACACCTGTAGATCCTGAACACCAATTTTATTCGCCAGGGGTTTAGGAAAGGTATAGGTCAGGGATACATCCTGCAATCGTCCAAAGGTTCTACTCTGATAAAAACCATAACCTAGTGGGTTCCTGTAATTAATAGCCGGGTGTGTATTGATAGGATTCTCTGGTGTCCAGAATGGTACATCCAGATAGTTGGCTAAATCATAGAAATTGGTTCCCGGGTTTGCTGTCAGGTTCCTACTGTATCCTCCATCACGATAAGAAAACACCACCATAAGACTTAACCCCTTATATGAAAAAGTATTGGTTAATCCGGTGGTAAAATTTGGAAGACTATTATGTAATACTCTTCGATCCTCCGGTGTAATGACTCCATCAGGTACTCCATCGGGACCACTGATGTCCTTAAACCTGATATCACCGGCTGCCGCTCCCGGAATAGCTGAGAAATCGTCTCCTTCCTGGTAGATGCCATCAAAGACGTAGTCATAATTTGATCCAAGAGACTTACCAATAAACCAACCACTTGCGATATCATCATCTTCGACTCCATCCTCATCTATATCCACACCCGTAAGCCTAAGAATCTTATTTTTATTATGAGTGAATGCGATATCTGTTGACCAGGTGAAATCACCCAGAATCAGGTTAACCGTATTTAAACTTAATTCTACTCCTTTGTTTTCAACTTCTCCAACATTTCTGAGAAACTCATCAAATCCATTGGTATTTGGAATAGACTGCTCTAGCAATAAATCTGTCGTATGACTCACATAGAAATCTACTGATCCGTTGATTCTTTGAGATAACAAAGAAAAGTCTACAGCAAAGTTTGTACTGGCAGTTGTCTCCCATCCCAGATTAGGGTTGGCCATAGAGGTGATTACCTGTGCAATTGCAGAATTAGGACCAAACACATAGTATGTAGGATCATCATCGATATTGCTCAATGATGAATAGCGACCAATTCCTCTGTTTCCATTTTTACCCCATGATAACCTGACTTTTAAGTTGTTGATAAAGGGAACACTCTGGATAAAGCTTTCCTCAATCATATTCCAGCTCAAACCCACCGCTGGGAAAACTCCAAATTTGTTTCCTGCACCAAAAGCAGAATAACCATCTCGTCGAATACTGGCATCTAAAATGTACTTTCCATCATATATGTAGCCAATTCTTCCCATTGATGATATTTGTTGATCCTGTCCTGCCCCCGTATCAATGGTGTAATTTTCTCCTAATTCCAGGGCATTCCACCCCAAAGCATCATTAAAGATATTACGTGCTCGCAAAAATGAAAATTCATCTTTGGACTCATAAATCCCATACATTAAGGTGGCATTTAAACTGTGTACGCCAAATTCTCTTGAAAATTTGACAATGTTTTCCAGGGTCAGATTTCTACTTTCTGAATACCTCTTTTGACCACTGCCCTGACTCGTGAAACCATCCCTATCATATGATGGGTCATATTGAAAATCATGGTAATTATTTTGTGTATACCCTACATTCAACCGGTAACTCAATCCTTTCAGAGGTAACAGAACATCTGCATAGGTATTAACAAATAATATTTTCCTTTTCCTGTCAATATCATTCAACTCAGTATCTATAATCGGACTTCCACCCAAACTCTGATCAGCTGGCTGAACTCTGGGAACCCCATCATCATAATAAAGACTTGCAAATGGGCTCAGGTAAGAAGTACTCAACAAGTTCGCTCTAAACCCTCCATCATCCCTCACAGAATAGCCAGAATTCAGACCTATACTGATCCAGTCTGTCGCTTGTACATCAAGATTTAGTCGACCTGATATCCGACTAAAAACATCGCCTGCTACTGGTGATTTTGAATTTAAATACGAGCCAGATATTAAATAATTGATATCTCCGGTCCTTCCTGAAACACTTAATTCCCCATTATAAATAGGTGCATCCTGACGAATTGCTTCAAAAGGATCAATTGATCTTCCGGCATCAATATTTTCCTGCTCAATAGGTTGAAAAGGTAGAGGACCTCCGTCTGCTTCTTCTGCAGCTAATCGATTGGCCAGGTATTTTTCAGCATCTAAATATTGCGGAATATGCGCATAATCCGCAAACCCATAATATGAATTGAAGCTAAAATTAGGCTTTTCAGTAGTTCCTTTTTTTGTCGTAATCTCAATGACTCCATTGGCCGCCAGCGATCCGTAAATAGCTGTAGAACTAGCATCTTTTAGGATATCTATGGATTCAATGTCTCCGGGGTTAATATCAGAAAGGCTACCACCACGATAGATGACTCCATCCAAAACAATCAGTGGATCATTGCTCGCAGTAATTGAGTTGATACCTCTAATCCTGATAATCGGATCAGATCCGGGTCTACCAGTGTCAGTCACTGTAACACCTGCAATCGTCCCTCTCATACTTTGTGCGACATTGATATTAGGTAAAGCCCTTGTCCTATCCATATCGACAGAAGCTATGGCTCCAGTCAGGTCTTTTCGTTTAGCTGTTCCATAACCTATTACAACTACTTCCTCCAGGCTTTCCAAATCCAACGCCATCTGAATATTTATGACTGATTGATTGTTTACCGGAATGGTGCTGGTCTGATACCCTACAAAGGAGACTATCAATGAACCTTCCTCAGAACAGGTTAGTTGAAAATTCCCCTCAATATCTGTCGTCGTACCATTGGTTGTCCCTTCCTCAAGAATAGTGGCTCCTGGGAGAGGTTCACCATTCTCATCTGTAACTTTTCCACTTACCTTTAGCTGGTCAATTACATATTGCGCTCTTTTTCTCTTCTTCGGATCCTCAATCTTTCCAACTGAAATAGTCTCGTTTATTCTCTTGAAATAGAGGCCGGAATTAGAAGATAAATGTTCCAGAAAATCATAAAGGATCCATTGATTTGACTCAATATCAACCTCTAATTCTTTCCAGTTTTCCTCGGTGAGAAAGGCCATTTTGAATTCACTAGAAGATTCTATGACCTTAAAAAGTTCTTTCATTGAATAAGAACCCTTGTCAACTTTGAAGGTAATCTCCTTCAAACTTTTTCGTTGTGCATCAGTAACAGTACCAAACACCATGGTCATCGAATAAATAAAGACAACAAAATAAATGGCTGTTTTAGACATTACAGTACACAGTTTTCGTAGATTTGTATCCATATTATTGTTTTTGATTTAGTTCAGAAACTATGAAGAGCTGATTGTGCTTCCCCAAGTCGTATCAGCTCTTTTTTTTACTTTTTTGAAATATTTACCTGTTTTTCATGTATTTGAAATTTGAATGAATATAAATGTGCAAGACTTTCCATCACGACTTCCAGTGTAGGATTAATGAATGTACCATTATAAGTCTCATCAAAATTGATTTGCTCATCTACAATGAATGTTACTCCATACCAATCGTTCAGATCTTTAAGAACATCTGAAAAAGTGTCTTCTTTAAAGACCAGAAGATTATCTTTCCAACCCAAAATTTCCTCGGAATCATAGTTGGATAATTCTAATAGTGGTTTCCCCTCCTTATAGAGCACCATCTCTCCGGGAACAAGATCTCTATGGATCTGAAAATCACTTGTCTTTGCTGAGACCAATACTTTTCCCGTAGCAACAGCAACACTGATTTCATTGGTTGATGAGGTGTTTACATTGAACGAAGTACCCAAAACACTGACCTCAACATCTCCAGCTTCAACAATGAAAGGCATTTCAGACTTTGTCACCTCAAAGAAGGCCTCACCTTCAATGTAGACTCTTCTTTCACTTTGGAATACCTCAGGACTTCTCAACCTACTACCTGAATTTAGTTTTACTTTAGATCCGTCAGGTAATGACACCGTAAGTTTTTGTCCCTGAGGGCTCACCTTCTCAACAAAATTGATTGCTGCTATTTCTTTATCAGGGATCAAATAATCTATATTATAAAAGATGGCCCATCCCAGTGTTAATATCAAGAAGATAGATGCTGCCCACCTTAAATAGGGCCATTTCTCCTGTAGATTATTCTTTTTAGCTGACCTTTCGATTTCTTTCCAAACAACCTCCTTGGTATTTGCAACCTCCTGTTTATTCTTCTGAAGAAATGACAGTTTCAATTGCATATAAGCTCTTCTATTCTTCTTATCGGCTTCTAACCAATCAAAAAAGATTTGCTTTTCCTCTTTAGATAGAGGCTGACCTGAGATTTTCTTAAATATTAATTTATCCATCCTTTAAAAGAACAGGCTTAAACACCTATCACAGAAAAGAGGGATATAAAAGGTATTCGGACTAGTCGAGATGAAAAATATACATTTGAATCATAATAAAGACCAATACATTATGATTTTATCATCAAAACAATCATTAATTTATATGAAATTCAAAAATGATGAGAAGCCCAGGATCACTGCACCCAACTTGCTTACCACCCTCATAACAGACTCATTTGAGTATTGATTGTATAAACTTTCTCTTAGTGTTTTAGTCGCCGCAACCAGATGATTTCTGATTGTATTGGTAGATATACCTAACTCTTTAGCAGCCTCTTCATAGCTAAGATTTTCAATTCTCACCAATTTGAAAGTTAATTGGCTTTGCGGGGGTAGCTTTTCAATGGCATTATGCAGAAAGTCTTCTAACTCCTTCCCCATAATTATTTCTTCAGGATTGATCTCTTCGATGAGTTGATATTCACTTTCTTCGAAAAGAGTTTCAAAATGAATTGGGTCCCTTGATACCAATTTTATGCAACCGTTCTTAACTGATTTAAATAAATAGGATTTGATATCTCTTATATAGGTCAGGTCTCTCCTTGTTTTAATTAAATCAAAAAAGACTTCCGACACTGCATCCTTTGCAAGATCAGTAGAATTGGTAATCGCCTTGGCATAGGAATACAGATCTTCAAAATAAGATTCGTAAATCTCTTTTAGTGATCTCACATATTCATCTCCGGTATTAGAAACTCTCATTTAATTTCCTACGCTACAAGCGGTTTGAATAATAAATGTATTGAAAATATTAAAATTAAATCAAGATATTCAATATCTGAATTTGAGATATCACAATTTTTACCTTGTTCAATACTAAAATTTGAATCCAATATAAGAGAATAGTTGGAGCACTACTAATGATTAGCAACCAATATTGTGCCTTACCTTACCAATTTAAGATTTTGCACATTACTTCTCAAACATCTCCATATAGTGGGGAGGAGAGATGAGCACACCCCCACTTTCCTCATAAAATTCCTTATCTAAAGGATACAGCCCATTTTTTGCCTGTTCCCATGAAGCACCAGACCGTGGGTGATAGCTCATCATTTGGTCCCAATTTTTATAATATTGATGACCATTGGATTCCAGAAGTCCGATCTTCATTCCGGGAAAAGGCTGTAACCTCGCAGCCACATTCTTGTTCCAATCTACCAGAATAGGATTTACCGTTAAATCTGCACAAAAACAGGGTATATTTTCCTCATAAGCCATTTGTGCTATTTTCATCGTCATACTTAGTGTCTTTGCAACGGCTTTAACAGCAATGGCCCCGTATCCTTGTTCTATTTTGTTCTTTGCATCTTCATCCGTATGAGCACTCTCATCGGCAGCAATGCAAACGCCCAAGTCTCCAACATAGCTCTCATTGAATTCATCAAAAGGCTCCTCTAAAACAGCTATTTGATCAAGGGCTTTGATCTTGTCTGCATGGTCTATAAAACGCTTTAATGTATCTATATGCTCGTATCTTCCATTGGCATCAAAGTAGTATGGGATCTTTCCATTTTTGGTATATGGGGTTTCATAGCTACCTATGGTTTTATGAATTTCAGTTAGAAACTGAATGTCCTTATCAATCATTTCCTTCTGATTCCCCGGAGCACCAGTCTTTAGTTTCATAATAAAATACCCCTGATCTGCTGCAGCCTTGATCTTTGACACATCACTCCCAATGCCAAATGCCGGAATACTTGCCACTTGACTATGACGATATGATAACCCGGACTTATAAATATCTGGAATCATGTCATCAAAACATTCAAACCCATTGTGGTCAGCATAGAGTTTCCAAAGGGCATTGTCTACACAAACCAGGGAATTGAGGGCAAATGTTTTTCTTAAATCCGGATTACCAGTAATGATCTTTCCATACGCATGAACTTCTGGGAGCAATTCATCAAGTACCGCTAAAGGATCTGTGAAGGAATTATTATTGATTAATTGGAGTGCATATTCGCTCATAGCGTACATGAGTGCATTACCTCCATTTTCAGAGTGATCAAAAAATACTTTTGGATCAGACCACAAAACACTTTGCGTTCCTAAACCAATAGCAGAATGATTGGAATCTGACTCCAAATAGCAGACTGTTTGCCACAGCTCGGACACTTCACTTCCTTTGAAGCGATAGGATACATTCAACTTCTCTCTTTCAAAATTAGAATCTACTCTTGTTATTTTCATTTGCGATATCCCATCATTCCTATTTAGTTTAAATCAACCACCTTAAAGTTGTCCCACCAAAGGGACGTATGCCAGGTCCTGAAACCAAAATAACCTGAACGATGTATAGGATTGAACTCATCTTCTTCGAAGTCAAAAATTTTCTGATCATTTGCCCAATATTGGATCCGGGCTTCTGACTTAACTATCTTAATATGCTGGATGTCACTACTCTCCAGCTTCATAAATTTCTCATCCAATAAATGAAAGCCGGGATTATCTCTAAATCGAAAACGAACCTTCTCCTCTCCATTACGAACATTGGTGAAAATATATCCATTCAGTGAATGATAAGATGAATAGGTGCCCTCCCTTCTTTCCGAAGTTGAAGATATCAGGCTTCCATTTGGGTCAGAATACATAAAAAAAGCATTGATATTATTGGCTGTATCTTGCGATGAAATGATGTGTGCATCAAATGTTATTTCTACATTCCCACGAAGCTCCATATTTAACCAAACAGTTGATACCTTTGGCATTTGTGTGTCAGCATTGACAAACAAATGACCATCTAAAATAGATGCTTCGCAGCCTTCGCTCCACCAAAGTACCGGTAATTCTCCATCCGGATAATTAAAATCTTCCTCATAAATAATGTTTTCCTTGTTTTGACAAGCTGGTAACGCAACAAGAAGAATCAAGAAACTCATCCATACTCTTACCATATTTTATTGCTTTACGATCTCACAATTTAAAGTCAATTCATGAAAAAACAGCTCCAGAAGCTTAATAGCTATTGTTGATGAGGATTGAGTTCTGTCTATTATCGTCTCAATAACTTCTTATGAATCTAATAAACATGGATCACCAGATCATCCGTAAATCCAGGTAGTTCCATCTGTAACTCAGTTGCGTTAGCATTTTTCCTTTTCCGGTAAGATCTTTTACTGATCACACCCTTTTTCGGATCAAATACTTCGAGGGTATATCTTTTCCCGGCAATTAGTGACAGATTATCAACAACAAGTGTCTCCGATGGGTAGAGAATGTTTTCCTGGCCAGTTGCAGATGAAAGATAGATAATGACTTCCTCATCAGAACTCAAAACATATTGATGTATACCCGGACCTTGTTTCACTTCACCCTGAAACCATAGATTTTCATAATCTTTGATACTGTTGAAAAACTCACGGAGAACGAGGGCATGCTTTTCAAATTGGTTGATACCATAGGGATTATAGTTTAAATCATAACCAGGGACATTTAAGCCTCTCCCCTTACGGGGCTTATGGTAAAGATCCATTTGCTGACATTTGAACATCATAAACTTCCAAAAATACTTACGCATGTGATTATGATCTTCCGGAACCCGAACTGAGTACTTCACGCCATTTTCATCCCAGGCTTCCTGTCCGATATAAGGTTTTTTATACTTCACCCTCCATCCAATTGCTCTTTCACGTTTATGAATTTTTCCAAATATTAAAACATCAAAATAAGGCCGTGAATAGATCCAGTCGATATAGTCAGGAGTTTCCTTATCCCAATTTAAGTGATTTGCTCCTGCATCCATTCCCAAAATAATAGGCCGATCAGGGTTTAGAGATTCCCATTTGGCACGCACCGCCAATGCCATTGCTTCGATCCAGCGTTTGCTTGGTGCTGTTTTTAGGTCACCCCCCGTGATGAGATCACCAAATTCATGCACCAAATCGTAGTATACATTGTCCAGGTCATAGGTCATCTCAACTAATTTCTCAAACCAGGCTTTTTGAGCAGCAACCAATTCCGAATTATTATTTTCCACTGAATAATATATTTCCCTCCAATCATTTTTAGCTACCTCCGTAAACTCATTTACATTATGATCTGGGTTGAAAAAGTGGTACTTCCAGGATATGTTTTCGGGAAAATCCGGATTTGTTTGCCATCCGTTCCACATGAGTAAATGGATAATTATTCCTTTAGATTCAAGATATTTGCACTGGGCTCTGAATTTCTGCCAATATTCATCATTAAACTTGGTGAGATCAAAGAGTCGGCTCCCCCGACTTGTTTCCTCATAAGGAAATAGCACATTATCAATTTTACCTCCATTTTCCTTTGTTTTTATTTCAATTCCTTTCCAACTCAATGGCGGATAATCTCTCGAATGATTCATACCAAAATCAGCTTCCCAATTGGCCCAGTTCTTATAATCGAATGCATCCTCACTAAGCCAAAACATTCCATCACCAGCTCCACCACCAAATGACAACAGTGGCTGACCATTATAGGTAAAGTAAGCCATTCTAGTACCTGTCTTTTCTAATCGAATGGCTTGAGAGTGAGTCAATGAACTGAAACAAATAGAAATGAGAAAGTGTAAGAAAAGTATCTTATTTTTCATATTGAAATATCCAATTGCTTTAACTAATTAAAATGTTCCATTTAATAACTACTCATTCCAATCATCTGTACGAAAAGATGAGGCAGGCAGACCAGCCGTATTGAACAAATCCCCAATGACAAAATCCTGAAATCCATAACGAACTGCAACTGGGTTGTCTACTTCATCCGATTCAAGCGTTATGCCTTCTTTTGTAATCTTAGCCTGGGCAGGATAAAATTTTCTATCATTACCAGCTATCGTAAAATTAGTTAGGTCTTTCCCATAAGAGGTCAACCCTTTTTCCGCATGATCAAAGGTTAGATAGACTTTCCTACCAGCTATCCTAAAATCTTTCAGCATCGGTCCCGACCAAGCAATCCCCTCTTTTCCGTACGTTTTTGAAAGTGCTATAAACCCCAACCGTTCCCCGACTTCTTTCTTTTGTGCTGGATGTATGCCTTTTTCATCCCCAATATCTAATAAGCTAACCAATCCACTATTTGGTATTTTATCCGCAGCCTTTAGCTGTGCTTCTCTAAAAAAGGCAGAATTCAATCCATTGTAACCGAAAGGTGCGATTTGAACATAGTAAAAAGGAAAGTCTCCCATTCCCCAATCTGATCTCCAACTTTCCACCAACCCTTGCATGAGCTCCTCATATTGCTCTGGTTTGTTTTTGTTGGATTCTCCCTGATACCAAATAATTCCACGAATACCATATCCGATCATTGGATGAATCATAGCGTTATAGAGTAGTGTCGGTGTCCTATTGGGCCGCTTTTTCTCCTCTAGCTTTTTTGGGATCTCCACCCAATTATAATTTCTAAGGACATCTGCACTCATCCATGCTTCAATTTTACTTCCACCCCAACTAGTACAAATGAGACCAACTGGTACATCTAGTGTTTCATTCAGTAGATCACCGAAAAAATAACCTACAGCACTAAAGTCTGCTACATTGCCTGGCAAGCAATGTTTCCATTTGCCCTTGAAATCGTCAAGTGGTTTGAGGTCACTGTTTCTGCCAACAGTAAATAACCTGATGTTTGGATTTTCTGATCTTGCAACAGCCTCATTTGAACCCTTGACAGGCTGGTTCAATAAGCCCCGCATTGGCATGGCCATATTTGACTGTCCAGAGCATATCCATACTTCCCCAATCAGCACATTACCAAGAGTAAGTGCTGCCCCATCGGAAATGACAATATCATACGGTCCCCCAGCAGAAGGTGTGCTAAGAACAAACTCCCAATTTCCTTCCTTATCTGATTTAGTTCTATAAATTTCATTGTTCCATGAGGGTGCCAGAGTGACTTCTCTCATTTCGGCGGAAGTTCCCCAAAACTTTACCTTTGTCTCCTGTTGCAATACCATATGACTACTGAAAATTGAGGGGAGTTTTATCTCTGCCTTTAATAGAAAGGAAACAAAAATGAAAGGTATAAATGCATATCTTATATTCATACTTGAACTGTTAACTCTATAAGTAACTAATTTTATTGGTATTTCAGATTTACTCAACCACAAGAACCCAATCGGATTGATAGGGTGCTTTGAACGCATAGGTACCTGCTTCTCTTGCTCCTATTGCAAGTTCTTTATATGGTTTTTGAGTATCAATGGCCTTCACCGATTTTTCCTCTCCATCAAATGTGTAATTAAGGATATCCGTATCCTCCTTGTAGTAGACAAAAAGCTGGTCTGATGACCTAAGACAGTACCCATTAGTCAATTGATTGTCTCTGCGCATGTCACTTCTAAACCTTTTATTCTCATTCCAGAAAATGGAGAAGGATTTTAATTCTTCTTTATTCTCATACACTCCGTCACCATCCAGATTCCCCCATATTGCTGCAACACCACCTGCCATGGTATGATGCCAGAGTCCTCGACGTGTTTCTTCTTCATCATAATCCTTTATAGGATACTTGCTGGGGTGTCTTATCCTATACCTGTCTTCAGAGAAGGAAGGCTTTCCGGGTCTATCTTTAATCATACTTACCAGCTCTTCATACCAGGGCTTATGCCATTCATAGCTTGAATAATCCATTGATTCTGAGATCTGCATCATTTCATTTGTATTGGACCGTGCACCCATTAGGTGGTTCCACCCTCTTTTTGACCACATGTATTCATGCCATTCGTTGAGTTGTTCACTTTTAACCCATTCAAACAGATCAAATCCATAAGACATGGTCCATCCTTTCAAAGGCCCGAGCTCCTTCGCAATTACATCCATAAGCCTCCGCTCCTGTTTACCCATGATACCTCCCACGGTACTTCGTGAAGTCTGACTTCGCTGGTGATCTCCCCAAACCCAGAAATGGACCGAACCACCTGCTGCATATACTTTTTGAACGATAAGCCTAACTTTATCAATGGTTTCCGGGTCTACGATGGAGTCTTTCTTACTCACAGTCTTGTCTCCGATGTGAAACCACTGACCTGCCACCATAAAGTGGATGCCTGTAAAGCCATGGTCGACGATAAACTCATCAATAAAGTCATCGAGATTATCCTCAGTAATCTTACTGAGATCCTTGCTAAGGGCATCTAACATAATGAAATTGGGAACAAATGCCTGTCCGGTTTTTGTCCAAACAAACTTATCCTTGAATGCACCTACTTCTCCCCGATCCATTTTAGTAGGTTGATCATATGAAACCAGTTTAAAATTTTTGTAAACCATACTGTCCAGTAATGACCAATATTTATATTTTCCAGTTCCTTCATGGTAGTACCCTGGAGCACTACCTAACCATATTTTTTGATTGTTTGGTGCATAATCAAAAGGTCCGGTCACCTGCCATTTTACTTCGTTATCAATAAAGACCGTGAATGATTGATTGCACCATTGTATTTTCATGGTATACCATTGGTCTTTATCCCATTCAAAGGACTCACCTGTTGGTTCTTCACTCCAGTCTCGCTGACTATTTTTAAAGACGGCTTCGGATGTATGATCTTTGGATGCATTCGCGCAAGAAACAACTGATTTTAAAGAATTCTTATTCTGCCTCCAGTGGACATTCCACCTAAAATGGTTCTGCTTAAAGGCATTCTTGTATTTTATGGGCTCCGAAATACCCAAACCATCGTACATGGCAAAAAAGCCATGATCTCCGTTTTCTGGTATTTCCTCTTGTGACATCCCCTTAAATTCAAACTCCACATAGCCCTCTTTTATAGGTTCATCCAGTTCATAAAGAATATGATTCTGTCCTTTCCCTGGTTGATACCCTTCCTTTACCCAGGTTCCTCCCACCATTATACCTGAGGTGGTACCAAGACTGAGATCTTCCTTAATAATTACATTTTCACTTTGGCTGAAGCCAAGCAATCCCGTTTGGAAGGTAATTATGAAGACTATAATATTATATTTCATTCTTTTTTTTATTATTTAATTGTATGAACTCTACAGAAATTTAACTTTCACGTTCTCAATTTTTGCTTTTCCTTCGGGAAAGTTTCCCGTTGCCTTTAAATCTTCCAAACTTAGGATTTTTCGGCCTTCCACTGTTAGGTTTATAAAGGTGATTTTGCATTCATATCCGGGCTCTGCCAAGAGATATAGTCCAGGAAAATCATCTGCGTTGTCTTGCCTCCCTGTTTTCATTACATTAAGATTTTCTATGGTCACATCGATGTTGCCTCTAAAGGGCTTTGACGTCTTCCAATTATCAATGGCGCTAACCTGGAGAATGGCCTTTTTTGCATACTCGATTGTTACATTTTTGATCCTTAGACCATCAATATCGCTATCGATATTACGATCACATAACTTCAACTGACCTGTGTGCACCATATCCAGACCGTCTACTTCAATTTCACTCATCCTAGTAAAAGCATGGGTACCCAATTTAAAACCACTCGCCTGACCATTTCTGATAATGTTATTGTAGACCTTGAAATCCAGCATAGGCACATAGGGTTCCTCTATGGTCTTTGGACAGATAGCATCATCTCCTGAGATGATCAGGTTGTTTGTAATCTCAACGTGTTGACAATTATCAGGATCCATACCATCCGCACCATGAGGATACCTGACAATGGCTGTATTACGAATCTTCAGGTAATTGCAGTAATGTGGAAAGAGCGCAAAACCCGCCCCTCTCAACTTCTTGCCATTTTTATGAATCCTTGCACCTCCCATCCGCATAACAATTCCTTCGATGGTTAGATAGTTTGCATTCCTGGGATCCAAAACCGGGGCAGTTGAAGTAAAATGAGTTTGGAGTGAACCTCTTCCTCTGATCGTAATGCTATCTTTATCATTAATAATCAGCGGGGTATTGTAATCCATAATAATGGCTCCACTTTCCAGGTAAACTGTTGAATTATTTTGCTTGACAGTAAACTGTCCTCTATAGATACCTTTTGGAAAGTACACAGTACCTCCAGGTCTGCATTGATCGAATGCGTGCTGTGGACTAAGAAAATCTTTAACATTCAGCACACTTGAGTCGTCCAGGTTGGGAATGTCTTCTTCCAAAGGCATCCCTATAATGGCCAAAATCCCTTCCTTTTCAGGGTTGGGATTGCTATCATTTGGAGAATTTATTCCTAGAATGAGCTTTTTAGGAGCGTCCAGTTCAAAGGTTAATATATTTCCATCAATTCTATAAGGGATGCTGTCTTTCAAGGGGCTTAGCCAGGTTTCATCCGGTATGATTTCATCTTTGAAGGTAACCTCAATGGTTACAGGCTCATTCATATCAAAATGTACATAACTTAGAAAGTTGTACATCTGATCATATATTGGCTCATACACTTTGTAATGATGAACAAAGGCCTCTTTTCCATTAAGCTTTACTGAATAGAATGAGCTTGGGGCATCAATATGCTCACCACCATGTACGATGACTTCTGCATGTATCAACGAGTACACAAAAAGCAGTATTAAAGCATAAAAGTGTCTCATTTTTAAGAGGTTATTATTGGTTTTCGATCCAAAATGATGAAGCCGGCAAACCTTGGGTATTAAAGAGTTCTCCAACTACAAAATCTTCAAAAGCATATCTCACCGAAACAGGTTCTTCAACTCTATCTGCCTGCAATAAAACGCCCTCTCTTGTAATAATCGCCTTTGCCCTGAAGTAGCGTTTGTTTTTGCCAGCAATTTCAAATTGAGTCAATGGCTTTCCATAGGATGTCAATCCGTTTTCCGCATGATCAAAGTAAAGCTTCAACAACTTACCTTCAGCTACCATTTCCCTCAAGACCGGTCCTGAATACTCAATTCCGGATAACCCATAGGTTTTGTTTAGTGCCAGGAAAGCCAACCGTTCGCCAACCGTTTTCTTATCTGCTATATGAATATTATTCTGTTCACCAATGTCCATGAGGCTTACCATTCCAATATTGGGTATTTTCTGTAAGGAAACCTTACGCATCGCATCCCTGATAAATGCTGAGTTTCCTGGCTCTCCGTAATTAAATGGAGCAATCTGGACATAGTAAAAACCAAAATCTCCAATTCCCCATTCAGCTCTCCAATCCCTGATCAAGCCCGGTAGTAGCTGTTCATATTGATTGGGCTTTTGCATATTAGATTCTCCCTGATACCAAATAACCCCACTAATTGAATATCCCACCATTGGATGGACCATGGCATTGTATAAACTGGATGGTTTTCTGCCGTACCATCCTTCTTTTTCATTTTTAGCAATGAATTCGAATTCATTAATCGTATTTCCACTTATCCACGGTTCAATCTTAGTCCCTCCCCGACAAGTGGTGATTAAGCCTACAGGAATATCCAATGCTTCATTGAGTAACTTACCATAGTAGTAGGCTACTGCACTGAATTGAACAACATGCTGAGGAACACATTCCTTCCATTGCCCTTTGAAATCGCTGAGTGGAGCATCACTGATATCATTCCCAATATTGAATAATCTGATATTTTCATTGGTAGAGACAGCCACCTCCCTATTCGCACCAAGTATTGGTTGATTCTTTAGCCCCTTCATGGCCATGGCCATATTAGACTGTCCGGCACACACCCAAACTTCTCCAATAAGAACGTCTTTTAATTTGATAGTGACGCCCTGATTTTTAATAGAAATTGAGTAGGGACCCCCGGCATTAGGTGTAGCCAATTCTATCTTCCAATTTCCATTCTTATCTGATTCCTTTATGTATTTCCTATCATCCCAGGAGGTTATGATACTGACTTCAGTCTTGGCATCTGCCTTTCCCCAAAGAGCTGCATTGCTATTCCGCTGCAAGACCATATGATCTCCAAAAATAGACGGTAACTCAACTTCGGCTCGGAGCCAACCCGATATTAAGATACAACTAAAGGTAATTATGAATTTTAGTTTCATTAGTATTAATTCTTTCGTCGTTTACTGAGGTAGAGATACCTCGTTTGATAGTCCTTCTTCAACCTTAATATTCATTGCATCAGTTGACTTTCCCCTGATATTCACATTTAATGTGGTCTTTCCCTTAATGACCAGATCTTCAGGGAACCCGGTACTTATTGAAATGTCGACATCTTTATTCTCCTTAAGAGTTATGTTCTTACCCCTTGACTCTTTTGAGTAAAAATCTTTTATCCTAAGCCTCTTTACCTGTTCTGAAATCAACACCTGCTTCTGGTCTGATTCCATGGAGATATTATTAAGCATCACTCCATCAACATATTTTAGATGAATCCCGGAATTAGATCGGATATCAATATCTGAGAAGGTGACGTCCTCAATGCTTTGTTCACCAAGACCATACAGATAGAAAGGGTATTCCACGTCGGAAAGGGTAATGTTTGAGAAATGGAGGTTCTTTAGTACTGGTGTGCTTTCGGAAACAGGCTTGTATTCAATGGAGTCTCTCAAATAGTACATGGCATTGAGATGGATGCCTGCAGGTACCTTATCATGGCAATGTAAAATATCTTTGATAATCACATTGCTGACCCTCACATTCTTCACATACCCTCCTCGTTCCCGATTGGTCTTAATATGAATTCCTTTACCTGTGTTTTGGATCAGACAGTTACTGATCACCACATTCTCGACTCCTGCTGACATCTCACTGCCGATCGCTACCCCTCCGGCCCCATGGAGCATAGTGCAATTCAAAATTTGAATGTTTTTCGAAGGCTTATAATTATCTCTGGCTTCTTTTCCTTTTCCTGACTTAATGGTGATGCAATCATCACCTACATCAATTACACAATTTGATATAGTTACATTTTGACTTGATTCGGGATTAATGCCATCCGTATTAGACGACTCTTCCGGATTTTTTATATAAAGGCCATCTGCAAGTACATTTTCACAGTTTACAAAATGAACAGTCCAGAATGGTGAATTTTTAATGTTTATGTCTCTGATTTTGATGTTAGAACTATTGAAAAATTGAATAAATAGCGGTCGTTGAAACCCTGATTGATCAGGATTCTTTATACCCGGATTTTCCTTTAAATAGATCTCTTGCCATTTGTTGAGTGGGACTTCAATACCAGCCCGATTCTTCCTCTTCAGTTCTTTGATGGTCTTTTGCCAAATATCACCCTGACCATCTACTGTTCCCTGTCCAATAATGGAGACATTTTCTACCTCATACCCATAGATAAGTGGCGAAAACCCATTACAATTAATCCCCTGAAACCTGGTAGGAACCATTGGAAGATAGTCATCAAAGTCTTCACTGAATTTAATGGTTGCACCTGCATCTATATATAGGGTAATGTTACTCTTCATATGAATGGGACCTGTTAGGTAGTTACCTGCAGGAAAATAGACTGTACCTCCTCCACTCTCCGCAGCCATATTGATTGCTTTCTTAATGACTTCGGTATTTTTGAAATTCCCATCATTTACTGCTCCCACTTCCAGAACATTTAGAAAGGGTTCGGCATGACTCGAAATACCCTGGATCAGAAATAAAGTTACTGACAGGATAAACACTTGGATCTTTATAAACATTTGGTTGTTTCCTTTTTATTCTATTTCACTAAAAATATTTTCACTCCACCCGACAGGCCTCTTTATTTCATGGTTATCAACCCCATCCAACAAAGCATAATTTGAACTCGTAGACCCACCAGAATAGAGGGCTGTTCCTATAGAAAGATTTTTCACATCTACAGCGATTATTGGAACCCTTGGATCCTCTTGATCACTACTGAAAATAAGGTCGCCAATAATGAAATTTTTGACATGTCTGACAAATAAAACTGATGATGGAAGATTACCCCAAACCGTAGGCTGAGGATAAGCTTTTTCCTTTTCCGGAACCTCCAGGTGACTTGTAATGAAGTCCCCTTCACGAAGTCCACCAGTATTCCTTATTTGGACATTGTTAAGTATTACATTTTCGATATAACTACCCGGAATAGCAGTGATCGAATTTGAAAAATTACCTGTGTTATAAGCGGTCAGGTTGCTAATAGAAATATTCTTCATTTTCCCAACCGAGGGTTCCGGTGCATCTTTAGTATGTTTTCTTCCTCTGTTTCCAAGGCGGATATACAATGGACATTCTGTCCCCTCAATCGTCACATTGCTAATACTGATCCCTTCCATGATACCACCATCAACAATCTCCAGGGAGATACCCGTAATGCCTTTTGATGTTCCATAAATGGGTTTTGAAGGATACCGACTTGGTTTGATCACACAATTATTAATATTGATATTTCTAAACCCACCTGTGGATTCGGTTCCAGCCTTGATGGCATTACAAAAACTAGAGACAACACAATTGGTGATGGTAACATCTTCTGTCGGGGCACTTCCTGTACTTTTTAAAGTGATGCCATCATCGTCCGAATCAAAGATTGAATTGGAAATAGTCACCCTCCTGCACCCATCAATATCAATGGCATCATTGTTTCTGTTTGAATGATTGTAAACTTTAATATTATCAATCATCACATCTTCACAGTTCAGATAATGCTGATTCCATATTCCGGAATTCATCATCGTGATGCCTTCTACCCTTATATTTTGACATGAGATAAAGAGTATATTTCTTGGACGTCCATCCCGATCACCTCTCAGGAGTTCCGGTTGTGGCTTCTGGTCCGCACCCTGTCCATCAATGGTTCCAAACCCGGTTATTGATATATCGGAAGTCCCTTCTGCATAAATCAGGGCATACCACCCTCCGGGATCTTTTTGAGATCTGTAAACTGGCAGCGGCTGTCTAGGGTAATCCTTATGTTCAGTACTACCTAATAATACAGCTCCACTTTCCAGGAAAAGATGAATATTATCCTGGAGGATCAACGTACCAGTCAAGAACTTACCTGAAGGAACATATACCGTTCCGCCACCATTTTTGGCACATTCATCTATGGCTTTCTGAATACTGTTTGTGTTCAGGGTAACAGCATCCCCTACTGCACCATAATCCTCGATGTTGTATGTCTTGATCTGTGACTTACCTGGAGGAATGATTACGGTGACAATGAAAGCCAGTAACAGTATTTTTATTTTATTGTTTGCTACTATTCTAGCTGTATGTTGCATAATTCTGGTACCTATCATTTGTTGTTTAACTGCAGA
The DNA here is from genome assembly GCA_002704825.1 of Phycisphaeraceae bacterium. Lineage (GTDB taxonomy): Bacteria > Planctomycetota > Phycisphaerae > Phycisphaerales > Phycisphaeraceae > UBA7800. Next base: position 3,931 of record PAIY01000054.1, on the reverse strand, counting down.
GAAACCTCCCTCATGACTGATCCTCCTATTAAAGTCCTCCCAGGTTGACTATATTATATCCTGCTGCTGTCAGTTTTTGATTTACTTTGTAGAAAGAAGACGCATAGCGCGCTTTTGCTCGTTTATTGTCTTTGGCATTTTTATCCGCCCATATCTGAATCCTGCCATCAGGGAAATAAAGTAAAACCTGTTCACCAGGAAGATCCAAAAATTTAGAAGCCATCGCTACATGTGCTTCTTTGCCAGCTTTGCCGAGAATATTCCCTTTATTGTCATAAAAATTCCCATCTCCCTGTTCACCTACGGCACAGATCAATTCGTGGATCCCATCTCCGTTTAAATCAACCGGCAAGGTAGAAAACACAGGGTACGGCGGATCAATCCTTTTCCCTGAAAAAGTATCATAGATGAATGCATCATAATCAGACCGGATAAAGCCGTCGGGACCAGCCACTTTATGACCAATCCTGATACTCATACTAACTGGAGCTCCTTCTTCTCCCAACATACCACACCAGCCCATGTCCATATGTCCTTCCTCCAGGTCACTCCAAACACGATTACCCTTCGCATCATATAAGACGACCCTTGGACTAAATTTTCCCGTCTCCCGGCAAGTATAGATATACCAACTTTTTTCCTTTCTGTTCCAGACAGGTTGAACTACATCAGAATGTCCCCAATACTCTTCTCTGTCAGCAATGAATTTGTATTTTCCCGAAGCCATTTCAATGCAGCGCTCTCCCCACATGAATTCATCATTCCCGTCTCCATCCAAATCAAACACTGCTGTCATATGACTTCCTCTTGCTCCATCCTTATCATTAGGTATTTCCAACTCCCACAGAAGATTAAACTCCGAATCCCAGCTTTGCAACCGCATATCAGAATATGTTCCTGTGGCAGTCACTAAAACAGACTTTCCATCCACTTGTCCACCAAAGATGAAATACCGAAACTGATGGCTTAACCGATGATTTATTCCTAAGGGTTTCCATGGCTGCTGGGTGAGCGTCTCACCAGTTTTTACATCCAGTTTCTCAAGCACATAAGTAGTGGGGTTAAATGGGTGGTCAGGATCCGTATTATTTGTTAAATAGATCTCATCAGTTCCGTCACCATTCATATCCATCGGATAAACCGGACTAAACCAGGTACCGGGTAGCAAGGACTCTGGCATTTCCTTCTTCCAAAGCATTCTACCCTCCATAGTAAATAAGGCCAATTTTAATGTATGTTTAGGTAAAAAGAACATCTTCACGTAGGGATCAACGTCCTTTTCTTCGGAGTAAACAAACAATAAAGCACGATTACTTTCGGTAAGCTGAACCGGCACGGCCCGAAGTTGTCCCAGGGTGGTCCCAATATTGAAATCGGATACAACCTCAAGATTCATTTTTTGACCAGTTGCCATCAAAGTCAAAGTCATCAAGACAATTACTAATACCTTACGATTCAAAATCATTTGACTAAATATTGTTTGTCCTTTCATCCTTCTATTATTCCCTTTTATTATGTCTTGCTTCATACCACTCCTCATAAGATAGTACTCCATTCTCTTCTGCCCATTGATCATAAGCATTTGCTAATTCCTGCAACTTTTCCGGAAAATCCTGACTCAAGTCATTCAACTCCGTTCTATCCTTCTCCATATCATATAACTCCCAGTCTTTACCTGATAAGGAGACGATTTTCCATTTGCCTTTTCTGGCTGCCCTTTTCCCAGTGTGTTCCCAGAAAAGAATATCTTCATTATGAACAGGTAGCTCTGACCCCTGAAATACCGGTAAAAGGCTCTTACCTCTCATAGGTCTGATCATATTTCCATCTAAACTATCAGGGTATGCAACTCCTGTAACATCCAGGCAAGTAGCCATGACATCAATGATATGAGCCGGCTGATGAACGATAGTATTTGTTGATTTAATTGCTTTTGGAAAATGTGCTATAAACGGTGTGGCTATACCGCCCTCATGAGTCCATATTTTGTATTCACGAAAAGGAGTATTACTTGTATTAGCCCACGGCAGCCCATAGGCAGCATAGGTTTCTGGTGCTCCTGGCATAATGGATGGGTTACTCCCTTTTTTCATAGGCTTCCCATTGATGGCCGTATCAGGAAGTTTCATCCATTTTGGGTTTATCAATTCATTGGAACAACCGCCATTATCTGATAAAAACATAATCAGGGTATTGTCTAACTGCTTTGATCGCTTCAACTCATCCACAATTCTTCCAATCCCCTGATCCATAATATCTATTTGGGCAGCGTACACTTGCATACTTCGTTCTCTCCATTCCTTATTTCCTTCGTCTTCCCATGGCACTACCCCATTATCTCTAGGCGTCATATCCCACTCAGGATCTATCAACCCCATCGCTATCATTCTTTGGTACCTTGCTTCCCGAATATCATCCCAACCATTTTCATAGACTCCATCGTATCTTTTGATCTCCTTTTCCGGCGCATGCAGGGGCCAATGTGGTGCCGTGTAAGCCACATACATAAAGAATGGATCGTGCTCCATCTCCTGATTATGCTTTCTAATGAATTGAACAGCTGTATCACTAATGGCATCCGTATAATAGTATTCCGGGGACTCAACACTTACAGGGGTTTCATCATTCATCAATGACTCTGGGTTAAAGTAACTACCTGCGCCATTTAATGTCCCGTAGAATTTGTCAAATCCGCGTGTTATAGGTCGACTAAACTCTTCCTCACCCAGATGCCATTTACCAGTCATATAGGTTCTATATCCTCCCCTCTTTAGTGCCTCTGCAATGGTCACACATTGTTGATTGAGGTAACCTTCATATCCAGGATATCCCAAATTGCCAACCATCCATCCAATTCCGGTTTCTACCTGATATAAGCCTGTCAGCAAAGAAGCTCTGGTTGGACAGCACCGGGCTGCGTTGTAAAACTGGGAAAACCTGATACCTTTTTCAGCCAGGCCATCGAGTACTGGTGTTTGAATCTCTCCACCGTAACAACCAATATCCGAATACCCCATATCATCAGCCAGAATAAGAATAATATTGGGTTTGTCAGTTTTGATCTCTTTTAGTTGACAAGCCAAAACCAAACACATGGCCATTAAAATGGTCCATGAAGAATTTGAAATGAAAATTAATTTCGATCCCATAAGCTAGATAAAACACAGGTCCACAAAAATTTGTGAACCTGTGTTATTGTTGTTAAGAGGTAGCAGCCTACCAGTTCGGGTTTTGTTCCAAATTTTGATTAATTGAAATCTGATTCAATGGTATCGGCCACAAATATTGCTTACTTGGATCAAAACTTCTCTGAGAAGCGGCTTCTCCAACCAATACACTGTCGGTTGTAAGTACCAATGAAGTCACATCAGTATTTACATATTCTGCATTGAAAAACCTTACACCCTCAAGTGCTTTGGGTAGTTCAGTTTCTGCTATTTTCCATCTAAGAAGGTCATCATACCTGGCACCTTCCATGGCCAACTCAATACGTCGTTCCCTTCGTATCTCATCCCGCATATTCAATCCGTTTCCAGTAACGAAAGCATTGGTCAGATCAGGCATTCCTACTCTGTCTCTCAACAAGTTGATAGACAGATCCAGGTCTGCATCACTGATTGCATCATTTAGTTCATAAACAGCTTCTGCATAGTTTAATAGCACTTCACCATACCGCATAATAATATGGTCAAGGAAATACCCATTAACATCGACGTACTTTTCAACGCGATAACCTGTTGCCGAAGCTATTGTCGGTTGGTAAGGATCTGGGGCATAATCAGTAGATGCTGCTTCAAGAAGGTATTGTTCTCCTTTTTGAACGATAATAGCATCTAATCGTGGATCCCTGTCAATAAACTCTGAGTTTGCGTTTACCTGCCCCTGATAAAGTGGTGACTGATCAATGGGCAGCCCATCTGTACATAAATAG
>PAIY01000053.1 GCA_002704825.1 Phycisphaeraceae bacterium | reverse complement strand
CCGTTTGCTCGATGACTGCTTGCTGTAGCTGTTGGCTGCAACCGCTCAAGAGGCACACTAAAGTTATTGCCATTCTTCGACCATACCGTTGTGCTGTTTTCATGATTGACCTTTTCCAGTGTGTAGCCTTCGATGTCCTGTCCGAGTTTGCAGATTTGGCCGTTGGCCATGCAGTAGGTGCTTGTGATCATGCTGACCGTCGGGGGGTTGGGTTGGCCGTTGAGTTGATCCCTGCTCTGGGGTTGGGTTTTGATGTTTTCCAGCTCATGCGTCATGTGCGTGATCTGTGATTGCAGACCAACCATGACTTTTTCGCTGCGCTCGGCTTGTTCGCGGGCTTGCTTCTTGATGCTGTATAGCCAGAGCATGATCGCGGCAATGATGGCCAGCTTGATGCATGATGTAATAGCCTTTTTGATTTTGTCCTTGGCTTTGGGTTTGATACTCACGTCTTGTTCTCCTTGTTCTTCAATGGCTTGGTATTGATCCCCTTCAACCATCTCTCTGGTTTTGGCTAAGGCACGTTGCAGGCGTCTTGCTCCGCCCATGTGCGTGAAGCTGTCATACAGACGCCAGATCAAGCCACCGCTGAACCACGGGACAAAAACTTCAACCCGTGTGGGCTTCTTGCCAATGGTTGATTCTTCCATGTACTCCTTAGGCCAATACTCACGAGCAAAGGCAGGAATCGGCAGAGGAATCCCAAAGATGAACGGCAGCTTGCGTTTGTCTGTGTGGTGCACCAATTCATCACTGTTACGCCGCCAGGTGATCGACACCTGCATTTTGTCCTGCGTGGCAATGATGACTCGGTGCATATGGTGACGGTGCATGGTGGCATAGAGCATGAAAGCAGGGTCTTCGGTGCGTTGTGTTCGTTGGTCTGCCCATCGGTGGAACTCGTCAAGGATCAAGACCGACCCCGCAGGAATCCAATCAGCGTCCGGGCCGGTGATGGTGGGTTGGCCTTCCATCTCGTTGAACTTGCGATCAATGAAGCCGTAGCCGTAACCCTCGGCCCGTAGCGGCTCGCTGAACTTGGACCATATTTCATTGCGTTTGATGAAGCGTGTGAAGTGTGCCAGGTCAAGCGGCTGGATGTAATTGGCGGTTGCCTGATTCAGGGATCGTATCACCAACAGCTTGCGCAGAACCTTCATTTTCAAGGGTAAATTGGTGTAGACCGGTCGCCGCTGTTGAATGATGATCTTGATCAGTTCTTCAACGCATGAATAGGACTTGCCCGATCCCGGCAGGCCATCCCATATCTCGATGCCGGTTTGAATTTTGATGGTTCGCTTGCTCATTATCCCTCAATCGTGGGACACCAGCCGAGAATGTAACGCACGGCCATAACGGTGATTTTTGCGGCAAAGCCTGCAAGCAATATCTGCATGCAACTAACCATGGGAAAGATGTTGTCACAGAACAAAATGGAATCACGCGCAAAGGCCAGAGCGTTGACGATGTCCCAATCGGTGATGTCTTTTCCAAAGAGTTGTTCTGCCAGTTCGGAGACCCACCCAAGCAATGTTGATACTGCCGTTAGAAGTGCTTCGAGCAAATAGTCAACCATTTGGGGCTCCCTTCTTCAACTCGTAGTAGGGCATCAACAATGCAGCAAACGCTGCAAAGCCTGTCATGGCTGCATCAATGAAAGATTTGACGGAGGATGTTTTGTACCACGTGCCGTCAAAGGTTACTTCTGCGGTATCGTCCCAGCCTTCGCCTTTGCTCTGGACGTTCCCGAGTTTCATTAGGTTTTTGCCATTGGCATAAGTCGGGATGTTGTCGATCTTGACTTTCCAGTCGTTCCAGAACTCGCTTGTCTGGCCGGTGGTGTATTCCTGTTTTTCGATCTTGATTGCACCGGATTCATCTGTTTTGTCATTCATGGGTGTTGTCGGTTCAAACTCTGTTACCGTACTGCCACCCGTTCCCGAACCTTCTTCAACAGTTATTGTCCCGCCTCCTGCTGAAGGGTCATACCAAACCGTTGGCCTTACATATGAAAAAATATTGCCAGTCGCACCTCCGCTTGACGTTGCGTACCGTGCAGAGTTCGGGTCGTCGTTTACGTATGAATAGGTACCCCACATTCCCGGATTGTTGTTTGAGAAGATATAGGCTGTTCCGACCAAGTAGCCAGTTACTTCGAGTTTGATACTTTGTTTTGTTGTGAAGGTTGCTGCAACCTCTATCCTTTGCCAGTCTAAATCGCCTACCCATCTAACCCAGAATGTTGCTTTTAAATTGGTGTCAAATGTGCTCTTGACAACATGATTTACACCTACAACTGTGAAAAACTCAAGATTTCGGTCTAGTGGGTCGGGATACACTCTTTGCATTTGGATGTAGTTCGTTGCTTGTACATTGGTCGAAACAGTCGCAACCATTACACAGATGAAAAGTATTTTGATATTCACCACATCACCGACCTTTCACGCATGGAACGGGCAAAGACTTGCCAGAGAAGAATGCCTATGACCAACGAGAGTAAAATCCCTTCCGTTGTGGCCTCATCGTTTTGTGGCTCGGGGTCTGTTGGCTCATCATCGAAATAACCACTCTCAGCAATTTCAATCAGATAGCCGTTGGTGGTTTCGTAAGAGCCTGCATAGCCGCTGCCATTCCAGGTGATCCAGCTAGAAGTCCCTTGTGTGATGCCACCGATGGTGGTTTCAATCTGGAATTGATTGGCACCGGTGAAGCTTGCTTTGAAGGTGATTCCACCCGTCCAGTTGCCCGATGAGATTGATACGGTATTGGCACCTGCTGCCAAGAATGTTTCACTGACATCCAGCACCGCGCTGTCATAGGTGACCCGAATGGCGATTGCGACCTCTTCCAAATCCGGATGAATCGCAGCCATGCAAAAACCCTGCACGCCCGTTAGGACGCACAGGATGAGTATGTAAAACAGTGTTGGTCTCTCACTTCCCACTGTTACACCTTGTTAAATCTTGGACATGATCCAAGAGTAAGCCTTCTTGCCGATGCGGAAGCCACCGCCGACCGAGAAGGCAGCCACCAACGCAGCACCGCCGAGGGTACCGATGGCGTAGGACATGGTGGTCGGATCAATCACGCCGTAGATTTGATCGAACGTGGTCGCCGTTGGTGCCGCTGCCTGTGCACTGGCCATGCTCGGGAACATGGCAGCGACGATGGCAAACAAACTCATCACGCTGAACACAGCACGCCAGTTCACCTTGCTGTGCTTTTCGGCGCGTGCTTCGGCACCATCACCGATGGTACCTGCAACGTGGGGATTGCCATCAACCGTGGCAAATTCGGGCTGGTTCAAACGGTCCGGAACCAATTCGGACTTCTTCAGTGCAGACATGCGTCTACTCCTTTTCCTGTGGCCTGCTGGCCGGTTATCACTTGCCTAGCACCGTGCTAAGCATGATGGGTATCATTCGGAAGCCCCATGCTCCCATGTCAATCACAAGGCCTAGCCCAAAGCCCATGGCAACTGCTGTCCAGTACATGGTTATTCCTCCTTTGCTCAGAACGGCAAATGCACGCCGTCTAAGGTGGTGTCAATGTCTGTGATGACCTCGTGGACATGTGCATGTTCCATTGCGTAATCAGGGTCTACACAGGCCAATTGTGCCCAGCCGTAGAAGTCGGCTTGTGTTTCATACGTGTCTTCGAGGATGGCAGGGCCGTCATAGCTGTTATCCTCGTGGTCTGTGGTGACCGGGTTCTTATGGCTTTTATCAAGTAAACGCCCGGCGGCGGCGGCCCAGCCGCTCGCCGCCTCCGAAGGCTTGTTGGTGCGGTTCCAAGTGTTCACAAATTGCTTTCTGTATGAGTTGCCGAACTGATCTGTGTTGGCAATCATCGTGATGGCATCTTGGGCATCGCGATAGGTGCAGTCGATTTCAATGGTGCCAGTTGCGTAGGCTTTGCCATCTGATGAATACACTTTTTCTTCTGATAGCCACTTGTACCCCTGCATCCGTAGAGCCACGAGAAGGGCTCCATAATCGCCGTAAAGCTTTCGGGGGATATCATTGGTCTGTCTTACTGAAATCGTCTGACGGGCTATCTCCATGCGTTGCCAGATAGGCTCTCTAGGTTGGTACTCGCGCGGGTTGTAATTGCTGCGTGGTTCGGGGACGTGGACAGGGTCTTTTTCATGTGACCAAAAGCCAGGTGAACTTTGAACCAGCTTGAGAGAGCGACCGGGCAAGTCATACAACCAGCCGGGAACGTCGCCGGGTTTGGCTTGGTACTTGGCGATGTAACTCGATGCGTCTTTGTTGATGCGTTCGATGTGGCAATGCCCATGGCCCCAGACTTCGGTTAAATCTTCGATGCTGATGTTGCCGGTGTCGTAGAAAATCAAATGCCAGTGCAGCCAGCCGCCATCCTGAAATTCCTTCTTTGCAATCCATTGGCCGGTGAGTTTTTGACCGATGCGTCTTTCCAGTCTGCGGATGAACTGTCGGATATGCCCATCACCACGGTGTGCCATCTGCCATAGCGTGTATTGTCCATATTCACCGAAGGGGGTACGGTCATACGTCAGCGTGACGAAGCGGGAACGCTTGGTTTTCTTAGGCTCCAGGTCAAGCTTGGTTTGAAGGCGCTTTTGCAGCGAACGTGCAAGGCGTTTGCCACCTTCGGGGTCAAGCCATGATAGACAGATGTTTCGACGTATCTTGATGGGCATCCCTGCCGTCTCTTTCTTTCCGGGGGCCGGGGGTTAGTTCTCATACAGCGGTGACACGACAAACCAATCATCACCAATCTGCACAACCACCAAACCCGTTTCTTCCTCTTGGTACCAACGTTGAGCAACCGACCGGCCTTGATACGTCACCTGCATCTGATACAGGAAGGAAAACTCAAGGTCGGTCGGTCGATCAATCGGCTCAAGGATGGGTTGCTGGGGCATGGTCGTATCCTCAAACAAAATCGGGCCGTGTGGCGTGGCATCGTGCGTCAACCACACGGCCCGGACGTATGCAAGCCCTCAATGCGAGGGTGCAAAGGGATCAAACAAGCTGTTTGTCAGGCTGTTTGCCGTTTTTCTTCGGGTCGGCTTTGATATCGCTGGCCTTCAAGACGTCTTTGGCGTTGACGTACTCGATGTTACTGAATTGGGTGTCGATGCTTGTTCCGCCCGTGCGATTGTTGCTACGAGTTGCCAGCACGCCGGTGACCTTAGCAAGTTGCCCTTTGGATTCTTCCATCAACTTGGCTTTGGGTACGCCGTAGAAGCGGAGAGCAACGCCAGGAATGCTCAGATGCATGGTGTAGTTGCCACGCTCGGTGTCCAATTCCAGGTGAGACACAACGCCGATAGCTTCCCACGCGGGGACATGCGTCATATATTCCAACTCGTCGGATTCTTCGATGAAGTGGACACGCAGAGCCAGACCGCCACGGATGCTTTCCAACTCGCCCTTGAGTTTGTAGATCATGCCATCCTTCATGGAGTCTTTCAGGTCATCCGTCAACGTGATGGGGAATTCGGCCCCCATGGTTTGCAACACGTAAAACTTGCGGTTGCCTTTGGTCTTTTCAAATGTGCTGCTGATCATGTTGGCACGCGATTTACGCTCACCTTCTGCAAACTCTGCTTGTCCGGTGACGAGGCCACAAATTTCAAATGTCGGTCGTGGAATCATTTCAGTTCCCTTTGCTAAAAGTGTTAATCGTTACTTGTTCGTTTACGCTGATCGCTCGATCAACTCCCCCTCACCCCTCATTCATGAGGGGAGCCCCCCAGAAGGGCAGGCCTTTAATTCATGGGGTTATGGGCTATCGTTACGTTGGCTTGACTCGCCAGCTCAATCAGAAATTCTGCCATCGGGCGTGGTGTCAGCTGTCGCGTGCTGCTGTGCAGACGGTCGACCGTGGTGATGGCTGGACGTTTACGGGGAAAGTCGGGGAAGTCATCAACCCCAACGACATAAAGCCAGGTTGGTTTGGCAACCGGTGCACCGAATGCAGATAGCCAGGTCAAATAGGTTTGCCCGCCATGCACATCGGGGAACTGTCCCGGCTCGGGCAGGTTGCAGGCTTCAAACAATCGGGAATGCGCGGGATGCTCCAACACGCCGCCCCAGCGTTGCACCTGCTGCACACACCAAGGCCCAAGGCTCATATCCTGATTGATGCACTGCTTCCAGAATCGGCCCCATGGACCACAGGGAGGATGTGCAATGACGGGCTTGCCACCTGCAAAGCTTCGCGCGTCACGCTCTTGGTCATACCAGTCAGCAACCAATTGCGGATACACGCCAGCAGGTTCAACGCATAATGCAGCAACACGGTTGGTCATTGTGTCACCGCCTTTTCAAAATTCTCAGCGTATGATTCAAGCGTTTTGGATATCTTGTGATTGATTGCTTCCAAGTCAGACCGAATATCCATCGCCAAAAGCGTAACACCGTTGACTTCTGCTTTGCTGCTTTCCTGAATGATCTTTGCTGTTCGTTCCTGCAAATCACTCAATTCAACGTAAAAACGTACGCCATTCTTGAACATGGAATAGAAGGCTTGCTCCTTCTGATTCTTGGCTCTGCGTTCTTTTTGTGTGGTCATGATGCCACCGCCTGTTCTTCGACGATGCGTCCACGAAACGTACCGGACAAACGCAAATGCTCATCGCCGAACCAGAGAGCATCGCTCAAATCAATACGTTTCCGTGCCAATGCTTTGACGCCTGACAGATCAAGCAGGAAGGCTAATTTGCCTTTGATCTCGACCTTAAATCCCTGTGTTTTGTAATAGCCGTCATACTTGTCGACGGTCAATTCCATTTGATGATCCGACATGCTGCGTAGCATCTCGCGGATGTTTTGGAGAAGTTTGTCAGTGGTCATAACGCCACCGCCTGTTCTTCGACCTGTTCTGACAACAGGCAGTTGATCGTTGCCGCTTCCATCCGCTGAATCTTCAAGCAGCCTTCTAGCTGTTGGGCCTGCTTGAACATTCCTGCATGCTGAAAACTGCTGATCGCGCTTTTCAACGATTCAATCGTTGCATAGATATGGTCAAAGGCTTCGACCATAACCTGCGGTGCTAAACGCTTGGCTTCCTGCTGATCTTCCGCAGTCAACACCGTAAAGTGTTCTACTTTGGCCCCATCCAACAATCGATCAGAAGCAAGCAGCAGATCATTCAGTTCATGCCTTTGCATTTCGTCGATGGTTTTTGTCATTTGAATTTCCCTTTGCTCTATGACGTCCGTTTATCTGCACTGGCACGCTGCCAGGTTGCGCATAAAAACCGCCTCTGGATCATCCGTGAGAGAGTTCGACAGAGACGGTGCTTCCGGGGGCAGTAATAAAAAGACCGCAGCCACACACAAAGGCATGACTACGGCTTGTAAGCCCGCGACGGGCGAACGTATCGCTAACCGGCAAAAGGGTTGTATTCTTAGAGAACTGATGTAGAATGGACATCGCTCGCACTTCCTCGAAAAGTCGCGGGTCACGAGGCGGGTTGTTGTCGCAACGCCGTCTCACTTGAAAAGCTCTCAACAGGTAGCAGCCGTTGGGGGCTTTTTTTATTGGTTTATGTCATTGAATCTACTGGTTTTTTTTACCATTTCAAGGGGTAATTTCAACGAGGCCATTGAATCGAGCCCCCTCGGCTCCACTTCATGATAAACGCCGCGAAAGCATCAGCTTGCGGCGTTTTTTTTTGCGCGATTTTGGGGCATTACCCCAGAGAGATGACATCCCGATTCGATCTGATGATTATTGGCTGTATGAAGGTGGGTCATCGTCCCAGGGTTCAATGGGATACAACCCGCATTCATATGGCTGGGGGATCTGTTTAAGTTTTTCGATCAATTCCTGCCATTCATCTGCCGTGAATGATTCAAGAATTCTCTGCTTGGCGTGGATGTTGTCACAGACACAATCAATCGGCCGTGGATCAATATTTTTCCAGCGATGTTTGTTTTTGAAATCGACCCGGTACAGACTCACCGTAGCCAGTTTCATACCCAATTGCGGCTCTCTGCCACATATATTGGGGACTTCTTTTTCGATGATTTTGATGATGGGGTACGAACCATAGCCTTTGGTCAGATCGGAGGACACGGCGATGAGCATGGGGTCGAGATTGACAATGATAGAAGGGGTGGAGTCACCATTTTCAAATCGGTCATCGACCTGCATCCAATAAACCCAGTTGGTGAACATGAAAAAGGCAACAAGAAACCAGAAACCCCAGTGAATCAGCAGTGACAAAGCAATGAAAAACAGTAACCCACCAATCCAGAATAACGGCCAAAGTGGATAGTGCAGGATCCATGAAAGCTTGTTGACTTTGATTTTTCCAGGGTTGTTGGATTGGAGTTGATGTGATTCATGCAGCGTTTCCAGGAAGTCATTCATGTGTCCATCCCCCAAAAAGTTGTGATACACAGCGGATGCTGATTTATCCCTTGATAGAATAAATGCGGATAAATTACTATGAACATTCTATCAGTTTCAACTGTACCGTCCAGATCAATGTTACTGCTTCCGCTGGCAAGTCAGTGGTCTTGAATCTTGCATCAAATCAGGGTCGGACTTCAGGTCGACTGCTGCGGGGACTGTTGCTTTGTGTCTTTTTCTTTCAGTGCAGCTTGCTGCTTGTTGTCCAGATATTTTCGCAGAATCAGTTGGCAATTGTTATTCCGTTGGTGATTGGGGACGGGGATGCGCACCACCATGTCTAATTCGTCGGGGGACTTCATTTGTACGGATACCCGTGGCTCAATTTTGGGTAGGTCCGCGAGGATGTCATGTTCCTTCTGCCAATGCTTGCGTGCATCATCCATGTAGGGTTCACAGATTTCATTTGCAGCATCCAATAGCCACGACTCGTGATCCTGCCAGTTTGCATCTGCCTTGACCGGGACGCTGAAAGTCACGATGGCATAATCATGGGTAATGCTGTGATTGATGATGGAATTGTTGAGAAACAGGCAGTTTGGGATGGTTAAAATTCGACCGGTGTATTGATGGAGATTGTCCCCCGGGCCGATCTCCATGAGATTGGTGGTCAGCAGTGTCTGGTCAATGACGTCACCACGCAGGCCGTTGACTTCGATGCGATCACCAACGCTAAAGGCACGGGTTGAGACTTTCAGGAAGCTACCAGTGACACAGGTGATCAGTTCCTTGATGGAGATGACAATGGCAACACCAAAGGCCACCAGCGAGATGGCGGTGGTTTTGAGTTCAGAGGACCAGATCAGCAGCAGGGCGACAGTGACCAGGGCAAAGACCATGTTGCGGATTTGAATCGTCCAGCGCAGTCGCAACTCAGGTGAACGGATTTCCACGTTGGCCAATGAACGGACGAGAATCCACCGGAGAATAAACCCAAGCGGAACCAGCAAAATACTGGCGATCAGGTTGCTGATCATGGTGCCACTGAAAAGGTATTCGTAGATCTGTGCGATGTACTCGGCCACGGGATGTCTTTCTATTGAACTTAGCTGTGTTTACAAGTTTTATATTGTAACGCCAAACCGGACGTGACAAGTTTGATTAATGTTGTTACAATATTCCTCCTCTTACGGGGCGTTAGCTCAATTGGGAGAGCACTGCCTTTGCAAGGCAGGGGTTATCGGTTCGAGCCCGTTACGCTCCATTTGAACAAAACCCACAGGTTCATGCCTGTGGGTTTTTTCATGTCCATATTGGATTGGCGAATCACACCACTTTGTACAAATTATCGAGCTTGATCGACCTGTGGCCCGGCTTGGATATTTAACTCAGAAGCGCCGATCCGCTGGGCAAAGGGAATATCGGTTGGCAAACCCGCTTCAGTGATCGCCTGGCGTGTCATGGGGGTGATTCCCCGTGTATCCAGGTTTGACCAACTGGCAGGAACACCGGGGGTGCTGATCCATTGGCCATGTTTCCCAGCTGCCTTGGCCAGATGCGTATCCACCTGATCACCGTCGATGGGATCTGACGCCTGAACCAGATTGTGATCCATGTGCATCACGGTGATGCGGTCAAGCGACGCACTGGGCACCAGACGCCAGGTGATGATGTGATTGTTGACCACATGGACATTGCTGATGGGCCAGTTGGCATCGTTGAGCCATGTGAAGATGCGACCGCGTTGGCGGATCATCGTGTTGTTGAATAGCCATAACCCGCCGGGAATCTCCAACGTGATCGGCGTGTCGGAGACCTTGGCCCAGTAATGTGTTTTGCCACCTATTTTCAGTAAGCCCGGCCAGTTACCCGCCAAGTTCCACAGCGCGGTGGTCTGGGGTGTTTGCCAGACGATGTTGTTGTAGATGTACATCGGGCCAGGGAGAGGTCCGCCATCAAGTGGTTGCCATGAGAACGGTTCAAAGCAGTCAATGATCAGGTTGCCAGCGACGGTGAGATTGAATGCGTGGTTCTCTGATTCGACTGCGTTATCACAGATGCGTTCAAAGCGATTGTTCATGATCCTGGCATTGCGACTCCAACTGATACCTGAAGCGGAGATGCCTTCAAAAGCATCATGGATATAGTTGTTTTTGACCACCCAGTCACGACCCATGCACAATGTCAGACCGACTTCATAACCCCACGGGCGACCGACGCCATCACCGTTGGGATAGTTACCCTTGCGTTGCCAATGCATCAGGTGTTGGTAGGAACCTTCACGCTGAATGTTGACCGCTTTTTCCCGTTCAATGGTATCTTTCTCATCCATGTAAGTCGGGAACTGTGTGTACAGGCAATGCTCCACGGTGACGCGGTTGGCCGTCTTTTGCGGATCACGTTCACGTGGCCCACCGACACCGGTTCGACAGCCGTAAAACCAGCAGTTCCGCACGACGACATCGTCAGCTTCGGTGAACACGGCAGCAATACCGGGGGTCTCAAAGGTGATGCCATCAATGATGACATGGGCACTGCCGTCATAGGGGATCAACAGGTTTTGGAATGTTTGCCCAGAAGGTTCATTGCCATATTTCCCGACACCTGGTTTGGGGGAGACGGCCATGCTCAAGTCGTTGGGATTGGTGGAAGTGTTGTAGCGTTTGTCAGCACGGAGTCTGACGTAGAGCATGTTCTGGTTTGGATCAAAGGCAAAGCCATGTTCGTGGCCGGGGTAATTGCTTTTGAGAAATGTGAAGGCTTTGAGATCATCCACAGTGGGATAAGCAAGCAGGTCCACATGGTCCGCCAACACGCGCGTGGGGCGGTGACGCAGTGGTGTACGGTAAAGCAGTTTGTCTTCGTGGACACATTCCCAGCTTTGTGTTTTGCTTCGGATCGCAGGATTGGCACCGGTGACGATGACATGATTTTCAGCAACGCGGTCGGCCACGATACGGATGGGTTTGTCTGCCGTCCCCCGGATATTGAGTGTGAGAAATTCGGGGTAGACACCGCCATGAATCAGCACCGTGTCGCCTGCCTGGGCGGCATCCAATGCCTGTTGGATTCGGTTAAAGGCAGTCGCTTGTGACTTGCCATCGGCAATGGGGTTGGTTTGTGTGCTACTGACATGCCATGTATGAAAGTCGGTGGTCATGGACTGAGCGCAACCGGGGCAGAGCCATAGCAGCGATGCGAAAATCACCGTAAAAACAGGGTGAAATGGGCAACGATTGGATTGAGATTGCATGTGAAACCTTGTTGGGAAAATCAATTGTTGGCCTGGGTGATCCCGCCACGCCAACTGCTGGAGTCATAATCAATGTCAGCACTGAATTCTTTATCCGTGCGTGATCCGACATGGCCATCGACATAGACGATGTTGAGCGTTTGGTTGTGTGGGAATCGGAACTTGCTGTCGTAGTTGGGAGGCGTGGTCCAGTTGTAGGTTTGGCCAGTGGGGTTGAGTGTGGAAGACGAACCATCCATGAAGTGATAGCAGTCCGACGGTCGCGTCATGCGATCAATACGACGGACGATCAGCCAGTCGGGATAGTTAAGCGTTGTGTCGTTGGACCAGAATCCGCAGATGAGTTGGTTCATGGAGTAGGTGGGGTTCCACTTTTGTTTTTTGTCCACGACCAGGGCTTCGGTTGGGCAGGTGAGTTGCGTATCTTTGCCGACCCAGTGACTTTGCCGATCCAGTCCGAGATAGGGGATGAGGATGGCATAGCTGGAATTGTCATAGCGCCAGCGATTGGTGACAAAAAAGCCGTTGTTTTCGTCTGCATAGCTCATGCCTGCGACAGCCGTTTGCCGGAGATTCACGCTACATTGGATACGTTGTGCAGCCTTGCGTGCAGCCTGCAGGGCGGGGAGAAGGATGCTGATGAGTAGCGCGATGATACTGATCACCACCAGCAGTTCAATGAGTGTGAAAGCATGTTTGCAATTGGGTTTCATGGGTTGAATCCTTGGTCAGCTTAGGCGTTGACTTTGAAGGGTTTGATTTGCGCCAGATTATTAAGCATGGTCTGGGCATCGGGGGCATTCTCGCGTGCCGGCCCGGTGGAGTTTCGCGGGATGAACTTGCAGGCAAGCTCTTTGACTTCACGGTTCATGTCCGGCTTGTCGAATGCCGCAGAAAGCAACTGGTAGGCTGCCTTACCCGCCTGTGTCATGGGTTGGGAAATCGTGGTGAGTGCCGGGTCAAAATGACGTGCGGTTGGCAGGTCGTCAAAGCCGATTACGGAGACATCACCGGGGACGCTGAGTCCTGCATGCTTGATGGCATGGAT
>PAIY01000052.1 GCA_002704825.1 Phycisphaeraceae bacterium | reverse complement strand
GCTGTCAGCCGTTGTCAAAGAGCGGGTGAACGGACTCGAACCGTCGACAATCACGTTGGCAACGGGGTGTTGTGGGTTGCAAGTGACGATTTATTAGATGGTTATACGACGTGCACACAACGGTGCCGGATTCGGTGACATGAGGAAAAATTCACGTAAAACACAGTTCCAAAAGGCGTTGCGAATATTGCCTCACAGTGCCAATCTCGGCTGGTTTGGCCCCAAGGCCACGACGTTTGGCCGTGTGGCGTTCGGGTGGATGGGGTGGCCATCCATACCATTTTGACAACTGAGCGCCCGCGTGGCCAAAATCTGCAACAAGCTCTCCACACTCCTCAAATTCGTGTTCAACGCACTTACTTCGGTTTTGCACCATCTACATTTGCAGCCGGTACGATACTGTTGCGCGAGATGGGCGGGTGGAACAGGTGTTGATCGGTTAATCTAGTTGCATCGCGTCATTCTTATTAATCTAATGTCATGTACCAGCCCATCGGGGGGACCGCATGAGCCGCAGGAAGAATCGACAACAGAAGAAGCATGAAAAGGAAGGAAGACGCAAAAGGCATCGCTGTAAAAGGACCGTGCCACCGTCCGGTGGTAATCAAGGGCAGCAATTCACGGTCAACAAGCGTTTCAATCGCCTAGAGTCTGAGCTTGACCACTTCTATTGTTTCAACTACGGGACAGAGCCCCCGGGTGATGAGTGCAAAGAGGGACTGGTTAAGTGCAGACTGCTCCATGGCATGGGGTGTTCGCTGATCGTGCCCGATCAAATATTCCTAGGTGCAGACGGGTCGAAGTGGATTCAACCCCTCGCATTCATGGCAAATATAATCGCGAAGTCCAGTGAGGACGAGATTGTCTGCGACCTACCGGTTGACATTTCGTGCGGGCAAACACTTCGGATCAGATTCTACAATCATGGCTTGCTGGCCAATCTTGACGACGGCTCCCAACTCTACAAATGTGAAATTCAAGGCCCCAGCGATCTTGCTGAACATGCAACAGGGGATTCGTGTCTGGGACCGGAGGGCGTGCCATATATCCGTCTCTATCATCACACAACCCCAGTTGCTCGGGACAGCATCGCCAGCTCAGGCCACTTCCGGACCAGCATGTGGAATATCCAGGGCACCAGGAAGAAGCTGGTCAATGTAGCCTACGCATACTTCACACCGCTGAACCAAATCACTTGCGACAATGACCTGAAAATGATCGCAATGGCTACTGGCGGAGAGATTGAGCTACGTCGTGACGGATTCACCCCTCCCGAAATTCTGCTGCCGGACTGGAGAGAGACCTTCAAGGACGATGTGCTCGTGATGCCTGTCTACCCCTGTAATCCCTCAAAGCGGGAGGCCACGCTGGAACTCTGGGTTGACTCAACGGTTCTTGCCCTACAGCACATCTACCGACATGATGAAGGAGGGCCAGTTTATTACGAGTTCCCGCATCCATTCATCCATCGGATTGGTACTGAGCCCGGCGCAAGCGTTACGTTTGACGATCAGGGGCGCATTCATCGGCAACCATATCTAAAGGCATTCGAGTATGGCGTCGTCGGCGACTGCACCACTCTCGAAGGATTAGCAGCTCCCTACGATGAGGAAGACACTACGGACATCATGAAGGTTGAGCGAATGGACGCAGGAATGAGTATTCTCAATTTCTGGTTCGACCATGGCAATCAGGATCTGTTCAGCAAGAAGCAGGTGGACCTGCAGGAGTTTGAGAAGTAGCTGCTTCAGCGTCCAACTCCCGTTTAACAGCAACCCACACCTTTCCGATCGGCCTTGTCCACGGGGCTCCGTGGTTGCAAGTGACTATATGACAAATACTAACAAGTGTCACAACAAACAGTTCCAAGTTCGGTGACATGGGGACGTTTTGCGTAAAGTACAGTGCCAAAAGGTGTTGCATGGCCACGATGTTTGCCCGTTTTGCGTTCGCGTGGGTTTAGTGGCCATGGATACGATACCATTTTAGCAACCAAGCCCATATGGCCCATCTGAGAGACAGCCAACTACCACCAGACAGGTATTACTTGCTTGTTAAGGATCAATCGTGGTATTGCAATCGCAAATTGTTCGCTGTATGTTAGGATGTCCTAGTAAAGCTATTGCTGTGTTCAACGGCAATGGAACAGTTTAATTGTTAATGGTAAATTACGGCATGCATCTCAAATCACATATGGTGTCATTGAATAGCATACGCACTTCAGTTTAAGTGAAATTCATACTGGTAAAATTGTCTATAGAGGTTTTAGTGCAATGGGGTCAATTGGGAATTCAATACAGCTTGCATTCCGTTGGATCAGCTTTCTACCGGCTTTCTGTTTACGTTTGTACTATACAATTGAAAAATTACAAAGCTTGATTATGACCGATGTAGCGCCCAGGGGCGGGCAGGTTGTTTTTGATTTAGGCCATCCAGATCAAGTAGAAATCCGAATTCGTATCTGTAATTTTAGCCCTTTCAAAATGACTGTTGATTACCTAAAAGTCGAAATATGGGGAATCGGCAATCCGCTGAAAATTGATTTTTACGAATCCAAAGAAATTAAACCATCTTGCTTTGAAGACATATACGTTTCCGGTCTAGAAGGCGCACATGCCTTTGAAAGGCTAAAAAATCACGATTCTAAAAACATGTACTTAAATATATACACAAAGTTGAGCTGTAAAATACGTAAATTTGAAAAAGGCGATCACAATTTACAAATGGTTCATGTTGAGATTCAAAATATTGACCCTGAAAAACATGCGGACTATCTTCTTAAATAAAAAGCAATGCTTTTCGACCATGTATGGTGATTCATTAAGCAATGAAGGCAAATGAACATAATCAAATTGAAAGTAGTGCCTATCTCTTTGCATGCCACAATGGTGAGACAGATATTTCCTCCAGTACAGTTTTTTGTCAGTTAGATGACAAAAGCGTGGCTCAACTCCTTTTGGATCTGTTTACAAAAGAATACGGCAACACTGAAGGGAAACCGGTCTTTCATGCAAAGCCCGCAGTTGATACATGCGAAACAGACAAAATTCTATTTGATGAGGCCATCACTGATCTAGCCTTTTATGATGATCCTGATCCTGGGATCTATGATCCTCCCCCATCACGCCAAACGTTGTTACGAGCATTTTATGCACATCGTGCCGAACGCTGGCTGAAATTGCTGCAATCTAAAAAAACTTCGAATACATCCCCAATAAGAGAAACTCCGTCCAAAACACTTCAACACCTACAAAAACTACTCAAATCACTTGTAGCAATTGATAACGGCATACTTTCGATAGGAACTCAATTGTTACGTTTGCGGAAAAACGATCCATATGGTGTTGTTTCCAAACCAATGAAAGAAGATGCATCTTTTGAGCATGTTCAAGAAGTGCAAACACAAATCGCTTCATGGGTCGCTCCTATACAAACAGCTGTAAAAGATGCTGAAGAAGCATGTCATGGGGTTTCGTCACTCATTGAGAGTTTTACAGATGATCCCACTCGATGGGAAACTGATTTACGATCAGAACTCAGATTATTGCGCGATGCATTGGCATCACTCCCATTACACCATGGCTCGGTTGCTGTTGAACAGTCCATTGTTTCATTAGGATTCGAATTGCATGAAAAAGGCACAAGGCTACAAGACGGTTTAGAAACATTGATAGCCCGTGAATACAACAGCAATTTACATCCGAATTCAAAAACGCATGAAGCCAAACAAAATGATACTAATTTCAACAATCTAAATCCTATCCGTAAATTAGCATCAGCACTACAAGACTTAAGGCTTGTAACTTGTGAATTGCTACATTGTTCTGAAAAAGTTGATATTTTTCCTGAATCAGAAGTAGAATCATATTTTGAAGCTCAAAAGCATGCAGAGTCATTGGTCCAAAACATCAATGTGCACCTTGCATACGGGCAAAAGAATCCCGGTCAAATTGAAACTAAAATTCGAAGCGTTCTCCACAAATTATTTCGTGAAATGGAACATATTGTTTCCGGCTACAATGACCGCCCGGGCGTCTATCCATTACCCATAGAAATGACTACACCCGGTTGGAATGCGGTAAAAGAATTGATGCCATTGGAGATGACACTTTCGATAACAACAGCAAAGCCAGAAGAACTTCAAATGCCTGCAAAAGAACAAGAGGTTTCTGGTCTAATCGTATTACAGTTGTTAGCCCAGGCTTATTACAAGGTTTTGGAATCTGTCATTACAATGTCCAACTGGTGCTCAAGCCTTGATCTCGAACTCAATCAATCATACCTTTGGGTGACAGGTACTATTTCCAATCTTCTTAAAAATCACGAAGATTTAAAAGATTTCCCCTGTAATTTTGAGCCACTTTTTTCTGATTTATATCCAACAACCGTGAGAGATTGGGAATGGGACGATATGGTCGCCCCACATGCTGAGGATTTTCTGAGTACAGTTCAAAAGTACGTGCATCAAAAAGGGACTCACAGCCTTGAAAAGGGTTCAAGTGGTTGGATTTTTGTGGAGATGTTTCGGGAATCAGTTGACGTAGCGATCAATCGCGCGTTGGCTTACAACAACAGAATGCGTTCGTTTATTGAAAAAAATCTAGACGCTAGTTCAAATGATCGCTGCAATCAAAGTACGGGAGCAAAATCAGTGCATAAAGAATTTGACATATTTATCTGCCATGCAAGCGAAGATAAAGCAACTGTCGCCATGCCATTATACGAAGCATTGATTCAAAACAAGGTTCAAACCTTTATTGACAACATGCACATCAAGTGGGGAGACTCTCTTATAGAAAAAATTAATCACGCTCTTTCTATATCTAAATTTGTCATTGTCATCTTATCTACCAATTCCGTTGACAAAGCATGGCCTAAAAAAGAACTAAATGCAGCATTAGCAAGAGAAATAGACGGCTACGTGAAGGTCCTCCCATTGGTTGTTGGCTCAGAAGGTGACACTAATGTTATCTTTGAAAAACTACCGCTTCTAGAAGACAAGCTTTACAAAAAATGGACTGGAACCCCCGACAACCTAGTTGCCGAAATCAAAAAACTACTTGAGTAATCGCATCACAATCACTCATACGACATTAAATCATTTTTCATCTGTCTGCATTTGACGCATCTAAAACTGTATCCTGGGGATCAAATGAAAAACAACAAATCAAAACAACTAATTCCATCAGCATCCGATGTGCTAATCGGGAACATTAAGAAATCACACGACTTTTTGCTTTCAAAAAAAGACGTACTATCCAAATTTGACGACATAGACCATTTCGGTTTTTCATTAGTATCAGGCATGTGTACAGAAAATCTAAATGGCATTGAATACAATTTCCTCAAGATTCGCAACAAAATATCTTCATGCCTACATAAAAATGAAATTTACATTGGTCCTACCGTTCTTGATTCTTTGCTATTTTCAGCTATCAAGTTGGATACAAGCCAGCCCGTCGAAGAAGTTTTCAAAGCGATAAAAAGATTTGGCCTCCACAGACCCGGATTTATCCTATACCCACTACATTCCTTTGGAATTTTAGGAGCCGGTTTTTATTCACATATGAATAAAGCAAATATTTATTATTCACCACCTAACACGGGAATTGCAATATCCCCGCAAAACAATTCTGTTGACCGTCTGCTTCGCTTTCTAAAGAATGCTAGCAAACAACTTGGCATCAGAGGAGAAATACCAGTAAATGATTTAGAACACTACATTAGGTCTCGTCCTCTAGACTGGGTAACACACAATCCTATAATAATGGTCAGTGCTCGTTCTTATTCTGGAACATACTACGAAAACCAATCTTATTTATTGGTAAAATTGCATTTTGCAAAATCTTTTATCTTTATGTTACACTCACTGGAAAATGCATCAGAGGCAAAAATAAGCAGCATTTTTGGAAGTACATCACGAGTAAACAATTTCCAAACACTTGACTTTTATCATTACTTAATTTTTCAAACACCTATCGGAGGAAGAAAATATTTAAACCTTGAATGTACTCCGATGAACATATCCCGAATTGAATTAACAACACTTGCTGATTGCAATGCAACCATCATGCCTACAGAATGGAACAAACGGAATTCCTTGTATAGTCGTATCTGCAATGCATGTCAATCTCTTGAAAGACTTTATGTAAGGCATTGTTTGGCTACTAATAAAACAACAACCTTACAGCGTGTTTTAAGAAAATTAAGGGATTCACTGTCATTTTATTGTCGATCCTTTTCTTCTAATGATGATACTAAGTATCAGATTATTAACCTTTCAATCGCATTCGAATCGTTGTTATGTGACTATTACGCACATGGTGTTACGGATCGTCTTGTAAAACATCTTAAATCAGCTTTAAAAGGCATACCAGGCACAAGAGAAATGCAGGACTCGCTTCAGCAACTGTATAAATGCCGATGCAGCATTGTACACACAGGAAATCTGAGCGATGAAGTCAACCTAATCCTATGCAGAAAAGCATTTGTATTTTCATTTATCAAAATTGTTGAAAATTTGGATTCTATTAAACACAGCCGATCAAACGAACCCATTAAAGATATTCTTGATGTATAAATTATACTAATAATCCTGTGTTGATCTGATTTAATTAAAGAGATTTAAAATGTGCGTACACAGCCAAATTGTCGACCTAGATGAATTGACTCTTCTCTGCAGGGACAGAAGAGCACGCAACTACATCAGCGAAGCAATCGCTTGCTACAAAGCAAATGCATTTAGATCTGGAATCGTTGCGTGCTGGCTAGCTGTCGTATTTGATATTTTACACAAACTAAGCGAACTAGAAATGGCAGGCGATCTCAATGCAAAAAGCAAGCTGGATGACTTTGAAAAAATTATTCAAGGTGGCGAATCCATGCTCAAGGAGGCTTTGGACTTTGAACGCCAAATTCTAGATATGGTAGCAAATGAGTTTGAAATGTTAACTCCGAACGAACTCGATGACTTAAAACGATTGCAGCATGATAGAAACCGCTGTGCTCATCCAAGCATGCACGCACTAGGCGATCCATACACTCCAACAGGGGAACTAACACGGTATCACATTCGGAACGCAGTTGAGATTCTGTTGTCACGAGCGCCCGTACAAGGTAAATCTGCATTTGAACGTATACACAACGAAGTAGAATCAGAATACTTTCCTCATGAAATTTCTGATGCGGTCAGACACTTTAGTTCAGGCCCGCTAGTAAGGGCACGCAAATCTTTAATCAGATCTCTTTTGATTGGCTTTATTAAAGCATACTTAAAAGACAAAAAAATTAAATCCAGTGAACGCCTACGTATAAGTGTAGCAATTGGCGCAATCATCCAAATGCATCGTTCTTATAGTGAAAATATACTCCAATCTGAACTTCTAAAAATCATGAATGATTTAACAGACCATCAGTATGAATTAGCCCTTGCACTGTGTAGCCGTGTACCTGAATGCTGGACTTACTCAGGCGTAGCCGCGCAAGGCAAAATAAGCCGATATTTACAGTCAGAATCACTAAAAGATGAAGCTAGACTCAGGGCATTAGCCAAAGGATTACTAATCCCATCACTTGAAGATGTAACAAAAAAACAAATTGATTTATTAGATGAATCATCTTTGGGGCGTTTACTTTCTAACACCAAGCTTCTTGACAAGCTTAATTATTTAACACCTAAGATCATCCAAGGATTGCAGACGGAATGCAAATCATTTCGGAGTTCAGAAAGATATATACAAGACCTAGTCTTACCACTTGCGCCTAAATTATCTCTAGAAGATATACGTCAGATTATTAATGTATGCAAGATTAATGATCAAGTACATGATGCTGGAAAAGTTCCTAAATTACTTGCCCAATTATTTAACAAAACAGATCACATTCGCTCAGAAAGCATACAGGTCTGGACGGACTTTGCTACTTGGCTAGTAGAAGAAGATGGATCAGGCAGATTATCAACTAACTACGATGTACTTTTTGAAAATCTAAAGGCTTCAGGAATTACAATCCCTAAATAATAGATAAAACATTAAGGTCTTATATGCGATTACGTATACTCGGCGAAAATAATGATTCACGTGGTTCGCAGCTGGAAGCACTTACTGAAAGAATACTTAATTGTCTTGGCTATGAAAATATTATTAAAAACCGAATTTCACATGGTGGACATGAGATTGATGTTGAAGCTCGTTTGCCTCAGCCTAGCATTGCTGAATCAAGTGTTACACGCCTTATTTGCGAATGCAAAGCACATAATGCCCCAATTGGCATAAATGACTGGCTTAAATTTCTCGGGAAATTATTTACTGAAAAAACTACTAGCACCGAACCTGTTTCAGGCCTCCTTGTTGCGCTATCGGGTATCAATGGGAATGTTGCTGGCCACTACGATGCAATCAAAAAACATCGAACTGATATACAAATAGTTACGGGTGACAAATTAGTTGCTGTAATCAATAAATTTTACAATTTACGTTCCGTCTCAAATATAATTCGTGAAATCCAGGAATCAACTCATAAATCATTAACTGAAATTGATCTAGCATATTACTCTAAAGAATTTTTTTATGTAATTACTTTCACCGACAATTGCTATACACTTATTCCATCTAATCCTAACATTGCCGATGATTTAAAAGACAAATTCAACCAACTAATTTCTCTTGATAAAAATCTGGGAACATACATCAATCTTGCAAAAGAACGCGAGGCGCAAACTCGCCACCAGTATCTTAAGAAAGCTATTATTACTGCATTGCTAATGTCAAATGGCAAGGGAAATATCATACAGTTACTTAATTTATGGAATAAAATTTCAAATGATCAATTGGATGCAATGGACATAACCACTGCAATAGACGAACTCACAGCCAATGGAATCATTTACCGCTGTAATAACTCAATAATTACATTATCTGCTATTACAGACCGATCGGGTAAATGTAGGGCAGCGATGTTTCGAGAACTCACCACGGGCACAATCCTACTCGCATCACTTGGACTACCATATTATGATACGTTCATAGATGAAAGCCTACTCGAATTCATCTCTGAATTACATGGAATTATGCCTTTCCCAAAAGAGGAACAGCAAATCTTTATTTCTATTCTCCGTTGGTCTCCAACAGCATTATTTGCATCGGTAACACCTCGACAAAAATCAAAAACTTTAAGTGACAATCCTCGCTCATTTTCTGAACCGAAACTTGATAGATTCAAGTTTTCCGTTTTTAGACAAGAGTTAATTGACCGATTTATTGCAGATTATCACCAGCCACAACTCGCAGAATATTTCCATAGAACACGAGGTATACGTGAAATCGAAACATCACGCTCATTAACATTGAAGTCCCCTGAGGGGAAACTATTTGAGTTTGATCTTCAGGATCGTATCGGCATAGGGGAAGCTGATGAATCACTGGGAGGAGGATTCATCCATATTCGTCTGGTTGACCACGCACCACAACCATGGGAGACATGGAATAAAGAATCAAATCAGGATGGTACAAAAACAAATACCAATTGATATTTTCATACGTTCAGATCACATGCAACAATATACGTATATTCTTATAAAATTAGATCATCATTAACCCGTTAAATAAATGTCGATATTTGGAAGTGTCAATATATGAAGACGACATCGGAACCAATGCGGTATAGCTGGTTCAAAAAAGATATTCAGCTAATCGTATGGCTGTCTTTATAATTTCTCTGAACCCTGACACAATATTCGTCCCAAGACTTGTAATTTGAATATCCTTTAGAACGATTATTTTTACCTTGAATTGTGCAATCAATTCGACCTTGAAGGTACTCTACCAAAGTATCGAAGTAACTTACCGGCATAAAAAATGTTTTGAACCCAAATTTTTTCTGTATGTTACGATGAAATGCAGGATACGAATAACCCACTTTGCGACCATATGACGCATCAGCTTTTCGAAGGTCGAAGTAACAAGCAATTAATTCGTCAATATATCCTTTCTTGATTAAATCAGCACCGATTGAACCAGGTGGATGGGTTGTTTTGATAGTTTTTGATGTTGTAATCTTGGTTATATTATTTGCAACATCACCGCCAATATTCGACCTCGATATGACAATTTTCTTAGACGTGGAATCGGTATTAGTTCGTTTACGGGTCGATTCCAAATTGCTTGACAATGAATGCTTTACCTGCATAACCTTCTGCAAGAAAATCAGTCCTGCAGTAATTTTCGAATGACAAGATGCGCACGTAAGTATTAGATTTTCAATCGCATTGTTCGTAGGGTCACTATCAATATGATGGATTTGAAACGTCGCAACTTCGCTTTCACCACAGAATGGACATTGAGATTGTGCTTCCTGATAGACGCGTTTTTCGGTTCTCTTTGGAATTGCTGGACGTCGACGTGCCATTTTATACCTTTAGATTTCAAACATTCATTCAAGAGATTTTACATAACAATTGTGTTGATGTGAACGACGGTTGTGTCTGACACCCTAATTTACTATCTTCTGAAGATTTCATATTTCTATTGGAACTGTGATACCCATAGCCTCGACAGCTTGCACTATTTCAGCCCACAAATCCGTTTCTTGTTTTTCTGTTTCAATCGAAATGATAAGCGAATAGCGGGTTTTATGAGCTAACTTCTTGTCTTTCCACCATCCACTGACGGGGAAAACGACTAATTGGTCTCGGGTGGCAAGTTCTGCTGCTGTGCCTGACCAAATATCCGAAAATACACTGCCACGAGAACGGGCATCAGGACCAAAGAACCATTTGCTGTCGCCATTTGGTCCAAGTGATTGATATTTTGTATCTGACTCACGATCAGCAGCGTTGATTCGCTTTAAAAATGACTCTTGGGTATCTGTTGAACGTTTTAATTCAAAACGTAACTGGTGTGAAGGGTATCCGTAGCGACCACGCCGGGATGGATGTGGATCGATGAAGGTTGAAAGAGTAATTCGAATATTGACCGTTTCATCGCTTAAATCTTGCAAGGTTTGAATTGGCCATGGCAAGGAATGCAAACACATCTGATTGTATTGACCATTTGCATAAGGCTGAAATTCATCTTGGCAGATTAAGGTAAGTTTATTTCCCAAACATCTCAATGCACGATCTTCGTCTGGAACTCCCCAACCATATCTTCGCAGCAGCCTAAGACGATCACTTTTTTTACGTTCATGATCCAATTGCTGTTTCATCGCATCTGTCCATCGCGCGGAGTGGATAAGCAAACCACGTACAGTTTCTGGCCAGAGATTAGGGTAATCGGCCCATATCTTTGCTGCTACACGAGCTACTAAGGCACTAGCTGCACTTGTACCGTTAAAAGTGGTAAACTGTTCGAACAATAAGTTCTGGCTAGTAGTGAGCAGTGAAAGATCATCATGACCTATATCGATTCTACCATTTGAATTGGTGTGAGCATTACCACCTTCCATCACTATCTCTGGCTTGATGGGCCGATCGGAATCAAAAATGACTGATGTACGACTTAGTGGTGACAGTTGTCCGTAGTCAGCTAATGGCGTCTGCGCCTCATCCGGATTCTTAATGATGCATAGTTCAGTCATTGCACCAACGGTGATAGCATTCCATGCCTCAGACGGATTCTGGACGGCATGGTTGTCGCTCAGTGCTAAGTGATCTTCTACGTATCCATCGCGCACGTTTCCCCCTGAAACTACCCATAAACGAGTTTCACTTGTCTCAGGTTTATCTGAAAGGTGCTCCAACCGGTCCGTATCTGCATCGGGATAAACACTTCGCCCCACTGCTAGTGCATCGACCGTTGCTGCCCATAATGAAGGTTCGCCTGAGTCTTCAGAATTGTCTGCTGTAAGAGCCAATAAGAAGATGCGATTACGTTTTGGGGCAGTCGTTTCCGGACCGGTTGTGGCTTCGACGGTCCTAACTCCATACAAGTCTGGTGCATTGCCACCAACACGCGGTAGGATTTTTACCGATTCCAATATGTGATGGAGTTGGACATCTTTGCTTGATTCCAATAAATCAGGCAGATATTGACCGAAAAGGGCCAGTCCAGCCATGCCTGTGCCATGCCCCAGATATCCTCGAGCTGCAACATCGTCGACTCCCCACACACTGTCGCATGTGTATTGATCGGTTTCAGCTAGAGATGCTTCAAGTAAAGGATGGGCACGGTTTACACCTGAGTCAACGACACAGACTGCTGGCAGATTGGTTCCCATCAAAAGTAAACGATTCGCCAAATCGTTTGCCCAATCGCGCTGCTCATTGTTGTCTTTCATGCGGAGAAATGGTGTAGCCAATTCACGTGCCCGACGAAACTCGGCCAGATAGGCAACAATCAGTGGAGCAGTCGACCATTGCAAAGGTGTGGCTTTGGCCAGGATAACCAGACGGTCATCAATGACCAATCCTTTGGGAGCTACTGCAATACCGAATTTCTCACAATAATCGCGCAAACTTACAAGCGGATTGCTTTTATCTTCGTAGCGTAACCAAACTTCCCACCAGATGGTTTCATCATCACTTGGGAAGGGAGAGCGATCTGTCCAGAACTGTTTGATACTGGTCAAGTCAACAGAACGCCAACGGTCAATCTGTTTGTACACTTTAGGCTTGTCTTGATTAACACTGCCGAGATATTCTGCAACTTTTTTCTGGAAACGACGAATCTCTTTAGCAGGAACAAAAACAGCAATTTCATACGCAGTCATATCCGGCTTTATAGTGACTTTGCGCGTAGCAAGAATACGGATACCAGACTTATTGGCATATGGAGCCAAGGTTGATACATCGAATGCTGTTAGTGAATCAATTTGAAATGTTAGGTAATATGCATCCAGTATCTCATCAGCATCAACTCCTGCCGCTTGGACGAAAGCGCGGTGATGATCTGGAACCGAATCCAAAGCAAATTGAAGATTGATACCATGTCCACGACGATCAGCAGGGCAAGGTGGCGACTTCATTCCGCTTAAATCACGTGGCGGTGTTCTGTACTTCCTTGTTTGTCCTTTGCCAGGCAAGATAATATGCCTGCGTGGCGTTCTTGGGTCCACTCAGTCGCCCCCAGTCTTTGATCAATCGTTAAATGCATCTCGTAATATGCTGCTTCGACGGTCTTTGGCAGCCATCAAAATCGCATCTGTTCCAACGGTTAAATCTTCCTTCAAGACCGCATTCTTGGCTGTCCAATCAGCAATACGAACTATTTCCCCATGGGACAAGCCCTCGCAGGCTTTCACTGCCTGGTTCCATTCCACATGCTCTGTGTTAAGCACCGCCAAGCGGCTGCGCAAGAGATGCTTAATTACCTGCGGGCTCGGCAAAGGATATTGAATGACCATGTCAAAGCGACGGAACAACGCATGATCCAGAAGTTGGGGATGGTTGGTCGCAGCCACAATCAGGCTGTCGGAGGACTCCATTTCCAAGAACTGCAAAAACGAATTGAGCACACGGCGAATCTCACCGACATCACCACCTGCGGAACGTTCACCACCAAGGGCATCGAATTCATCAAAAAGGTAAACGCCACGTGACTGTTGAATGGTTTCAAAGACGAGGCGAAGCTTGGCAGCAGTTTCTCCCAGATACTTTGTGATTAACCCGTCCAATTGGATGACATGCAAGGGAAGCTTCAATTCGGCAGCAAGCAATGAAGCGGTAAACGTTTTGCCAGTTCCCGGTTTGCCCAGAAGAAGCAGTTTGTGAATTGGCTGCAGGCTGTATTCACGCAAACGTTGCCGTTCACGTTGTTCCATCAGCACGCGATCCAAGCGGCTTGCCACTTCACTAGAAAGGCTGGCTTGTTCCAGGCGGTACGTCGGCTGATGAGAAGTAAGGATGCCGACAAGCTCATTGCTTGTGCCCAGATTGGCAACATGAAGTTGTTTTTGATGCTGGCGTGATCGGTCGACAAGATCACGCAGTGCTTGAGCCCATTGTCGGTGCCCTTGCCGGGCAGCTTTGGCAGCAACTTGAAGCGCAACAGCATAGAAACGCGTCTCGTCATTGGACGCGTGGCTTTCAATCAGCGCTTTGACTTGCTCAGCAGTAGCCATGGAATACCTCGATTAAATTCATTTTAAGCTATGGGAAGGCTGGGGGAAAGAATGATATCAATATCGGCAATGTCGAGGGATTGGCCGCAAAGAAATCCCTCAGACTCGATGCAGGCACACCGAATGTAAGGTGCTCATATCAACATTCTTATGATTGGAAAACCCGGTAGACATCGCAATTATTCCGATCGGGACCAAGACAAGTTTAAGCGGCTTGATACCACCAATTGGGTTGCCACGCCCAAGAAACGACATCAGTAAAAATGCTCATTCTAGCTCTTATCCGGTTTTTCCCACCCAATCCGGCAGCGCATTGACCGCGCCATTGACGTCCAGCAAGGCGGGATCGGTGTAGAAGTTGGTGGTCAGTTCGATTCGGCTATGCCGCATCGCGGCTTGGGCAACGCGGGGATGGACACCGGCGACGGCCAAGTGGGTGCCGAAGGTGGTGCGGAGAGCGTGGATATCGACGACTCGACCACGTGCGTCATTCTTTGCAATTCCTGCGGCTTGACAATCGGCGTCGAAGACGCGAATGCCGGGCGGGTTGTCGAACAGCAGTGCCTTGTAGCCTTGTTTGCTGCGATGTTCGAGGTGCTGTTTGATCTTTTCGACGACGTCGGCGCGTAGTGGCAACCGACTCTCCTTACCACTCTTGGACTGGCTAGCAAAGAGTTCAAAGTACGGGGCGGGTTTAGCATCAAGGAACAGTTGGCCCAGCGTCAGGCTGCGAAGTTCTTTGTGCCGCAGGCCTGTGGAGACGGCCATCAGGTAGAACAAGGCGCGTTCCCGGCCAAGGCGTTCGAGTTTGTTGAGGTGGGCTGCCTTGAGCTTGGCCAGGCCGCGTTCGTAACAGGCGTCGAGATTCTGCTGTGTGATGGATTCGTATTTCCAGGTTTGGCGACCTTTGCGCTTGGATTTGGGGATTTCAATTTTGCCTCTGCCCCATTCGGCGATGGGACGCAGTGACGTCGCGCGGAGCAGGTTGCCGACTTCCTCAATCGTCAATGCCCTGCGGATGTGACGGCGGTCACTGGCGCGGTCGGCCTTCTGCACCATCGTCAGCGGATTGGCGACGATGCGTTGTTCACGCACGAGCCAGTTGCAGAAGGCGTGCATCGAGATCACGTATTCATTGCGCGTCGCGGCGGCCATGTCTTTGTCTTCGGCTTTGCTCAGCCAACGGTTCATCGCATCGCTGGTGATGTCGGCCAGCTTCTTGATCTTCAAGTCTTGAACCAGAATATTGAGTCGACTCTTGACGTTCTTGCGATAGTTCTCTGAAACCTTGCGACCACGAACGCGTTTGATCTTCAGATGCTCCAGATACTTTTCGATGTGATCGGTGATCGCAGCCTTGCTGTGTTCAGCGACTTCGATTTCTTGCGGTGTGATGAAGCCGGCACGAATCTTTTCCTGTTCGGACAGGACATCGGAGAGCACGCGCTGGGCAGCCTGTTCATCGCGGCAGCCGGTGGAAATGCGTTTGTCGTTGCCAGCATGATCGGTATACCTGGCGTACCAAACTTCCGAGACGTACATCATGCGTTTGCCATCTTCGGCCAGTGGCGCGGTTTTGAGTCTGCCGTGTTTGGTTCGCCATTGGACGGTGGGTTTGCCACGTCGAGTCACGATTTCCGCACCATCGGGCATGGGAATCGGGTAGGTTTTCTTATACAGGTTGGCCATGGGTACTTCGTTTGCCTTTCAAGTAAGTGTCGTGTGGTGGTGACACATTGAGCCTCAATCCTGCTCAAACATCAAGGCATCAGCTACGATGAATTTACTTATTTTTTAGGGGTTTACCGAGTTTTACTTCCGGGGGCTGGGTTTGGCTCTGACTGGCGGACAACCAGCATTGATCCACTTGCCGATGACGTTGCGATTCCAGCGAACCAACATGCCCAGACGCACGGGTGGTGGCATGCGCTTGGTGTCGCAGAGACGATACACATGACGTGAACTGCAATTGAGCATGCTGGCGACTTGATCGACAGTCAGCATGACAGAGGACGGTTTGGCATCAACGGATGAATCAATAACGGTGGTTTGGGTGATCATGGAATTCCTTTTATATAGATACGGTGACAAGAAGATTCACAGGGCTTGCAACAACCATCGCCACCAGACGCGTGGTAGGCCTGTCCAACCAGCACGGTTCATGGTGGCCATGCGGGATTTGCAACTGGTGCAGGGACGCACCAGGCCAAAGGTGGCGACCTGGATGAACATCGACAGCCATGTGCCGGGTGGGAGGATGCGACTGGGTTTTGGCGCGGGCACGTCAGCCCACTTGCCCAAAGGGCACTTGGATGCAGGTGTCTGAGTGCGGGACTTGAGATCGGCACCGTCAATGTTGCAATTACATTTACGATCCGGATGGGACAGGCAGGCGATTGCATGTTCGCATTGACGGCAGATAGATCGGCGCGTGGTGATGAAGTCGGTGGGCATGTGTGGTTCCTTGTTTTAACTTCCGGGGGCTAGATTCCGGGGGTAGGATCGCTGCATGATCCGTCGCCATTGGAATCGCCGACGATGCAATTGCCTTGTTCGTCCATGCAACTCGTTTCATCGAGGACTTCGATTTGCAATTGGACACGGGCGGGGTTGTCGTAGATGTTCCAGATATTGGTGCAGATGCTGTGATTGTGTAGTTCGTCGCTGAGGATCGATGCGATGCGACAGGTGCCGGGGGCAGATGGAATGCATGCCGCGAAGATGCGTCCGCAGCTGTCTTCCGAATCCTCGTTGGCATAGCCGTCGACGGTGACATACCAGCGCGTGGTGCCATCACCATCACAGCCAGCAAGCACCATCGCATCGACATAACTGCCACAGGCTGCACCGTCGGGGACGATGCCGTATCCCTGCCAACGTGGGCCAGTGATGGTGTTGCTTTCACAGTTGGGTTGGGGGTGACCACCAATCATGCCGGAGTGTCCGCAACCTGGACAATACGGTGGGTTCCATGCACCACAGCTAAATGGAATCTCGATGGTGTTGCCCATGAAGGCGGGATCGG
>PAIY01000051.1 GCA_002704825.1 Phycisphaeraceae bacterium | reverse complement strand
TGCCATGCCTTCCGGGGGCAGCGATCCAACGGCTGCCCGTTGGCGGGGTTTGGGGTGGAACCCCATCGCAAGTTTGGTCTTCAATCATTTGAATGCAAGACGCGAACACAACTTGCCCTAACACCCCAATCTCGCGAGGGGGTCCGGGGGGCGAAGCTCCCTGGCCTGAGAAATCGTATCCATCCTGAACACGCTATTTCAAAACCTGTCCCAACTTCCACTTCACTACACCTTTGATCCGACCGATAAACCCAACAGAACGGTTTATCTCTGCGCGCAGAGAAAGGTATCCATTGGCCCAGGCACCCGCTAATTCATCAAACGCTGGAACCTTAAACGGTGACGGTCAGGTTGCGCCCACATCAGGTGTCGATCCCAAGGCCAAGTACTTTGCCACCGAGCATCTCAAGGATGACCTGCGCGGTCGGTCGGTCCGTAGTGGCCTGATCACCGTCATCTCATCATCAAGCAGCTTTGTCATCGGGATGGTGGCAACTGCCATCCTCGCACGCCTGCTGGACCCCGAAGATTTCGGTCTCATTGGTATGGTCAGTGTCATCGTCGGTTTCATCGTCCTGTTCAAAGACATGGGCTTGTCCATGGCAACCGTCCAGCAGGAGAAGGTCACCCATGATCAGGTCTCAACGCTCTTCTGGATCAATGTCCTTATCAGCTCCGTCATTGCTGTCATCGCTGCTGTGATATCCCCAGCTATCGCCTGGTTCTATGACGAACCCAGACTGCTGTGGATCGGCCTGATCAGCGCGCCCGGGCAAATCATCTCAGGGCTGATCATCCAACACCAGGCATTACTGCGACGCCAGATGCGCTTCGGTACACTCAGCGCGATCGATATCACCAGTCAGGTCGGCTCCATCGCCATCGCCATCACACTTGCCTGGCAGGGTTGGGGATACTGGGCATTGGTCGTGCAGACACTATCCATGGGTATCATCAACATGTCACTGGTCTGGATCGTTACCGGCTGGATTCCCGGGAAGATGGTCCGTGGCAGTGGCGTGCGTCCCATGCTCAAGTTCGGTGGCTTTCTCACCGGCTTTAATCTCACCAATCATTTTGCCCGGAATCTGGATAACATCCTCATTGGCAAATTTGCCGGCTCCGTGGAGTTGGGCTTGTATCAAAAGGCATACACGCTGCTGATGCTGCCGATCAATCAGATCAACGCACCGATCACATCGGTGGCCATTCCCGCCTTATCCCGTTTGCAGAAGGATCCGGAAGCTTTTCGTCGTTACTACCAGCGAGCGATTGGCTTGTTGGTGATCGTGGGGATGCCGGTGATCGCCTTTGCCGCCGCCGCCGCCAAACCGATTATCCTGATCCTGCTCGGTGAGAAGTGGCTTGATGCGGTGGCGATTTTCCTGGCGCTGTCTCCGGCTGCATTTATTGGCACATTCAATGTCGCCACCGGATGGGTCTACACCTCCATGGGCACCACCCACCGACAGTTCCGCTATGGCATCGTTGCAGCGATTTTCACCTGCATCGGCTTTGCCATCGGGGCACACTGGGGACCGATCGGCGTAGCATGGTCGCTGTCAATCAACTTTGTCCTCATCCGATACCCGGCTGTCGCCTATTGCTTTGCAGGCACACCGCTCAAACCCCGTCATCTTGGCGTGGTGCTCTGGCGTCCGGCGCTGGCTGCCATCGCAACCGGCATCGGTACGTGGTATGCCTGGGATCGCTGGATGGGACAATGGAATCTCTTTGCTGCGTTCTTCGCCATGGCCGGACTTTTTGCCATCATGTATCTGCTGTGTTGGCTGATTCTGCCCGGCGGTCGGCAGCATTTGATCGATACCGTTAAACTACTCAAGGAAATCAAGAGTAAGCGCAAATAAATATGGCCAACCCTCTGAGCAATCTCCCGCAACGCCTTCTGGGCAAAACCAAGGCGATCGTCAAATTGATGATCCGTCGTGCCCGTCAATTGATCCAGAATTCCCGTGGCCGATATCACGGCTTGAGCAATGAAGACGTCATCAGCTATCAGGCGGTTACTTCGCCGTTAACGCAGATCAATCTGCATGGTCGGCAAATCGTCAACTCCATGGACTTTCTGCCCGACAAATATTCGCTTTCCGGTTCGGACTTCATGCAGGGGCCACATGTCGATTTTGCCAAGCAGTATGTTCAACGCGGCGATGACCCCTCATGGGACTACACACAGACCACGTACTACCAACTCGCGCTTCAGGGACGTCTGCCGTTTCCCATTATCGGTGAATGTCAGGCACGCATGCGCTGTCAGAAGTTCATCTGGATGATCGAGCAACTCCGCCGACATGGCTATCAACCCAAAACCTTCGGCGCGATTGTGGTCGTCCCCACCACCGAGGGCAATTGGATGGTGATCAACGGCAAGCATCGCATGGCAGCCATGATCGCGCTGGGGCATACCAATATTGACGTGTTCATCGGCTTTGACAACGAAGTCCGCGCCCAGTTCAAACAACTGGCTGAAAGTGTCTGGCCACGTTCGACCTACTCCCGCAGTTTTGAAGCCATGGAATCGCTGGGCAAAGTCAACCGCGAAAAAGCAGGCGAAATTCAGGAGCTCATCCAACAGATCAAACAGGCCAAGCTCGAAACCTGGGCCAACATTTACCATCCCCTGCCGTTCTACGAATTTGGTAATCTCACCACACAGGTCTCACCGGACACCAGTTACAAGCGACTGCAGATGATTCTTGATGCTGCAGATGGTGACGTGGTGGATAAACGTGTGCTGGATTTGGGGTGTAATCTCGGGTTTTATTCATTCAGTCTGGCTAACCGTGGCGCGAAGGTTACCAGCGTGGAACTGCGCAGCGATTACCATGACATCTCCAAGCGCATTGTCGAACTCTATGACATGAACGTCCGCTTTCGCAACGATTCACTGACCCCGGAGTTGGTGAATGAGGTGGGGGATGTGGATATCACGCTATGCTTTTCCATGATCCAATGGGTGATCGATCAGCAGGGCATGGACTATGGCAAGCAGATTCTCAAGACCATCAGCGAGCGTTCGAGGCTGCTGCTTTTTGATGTCTCCGTGAATCATGGTGCGGCCTGTCTGCTCTGTCCCGGCGGTCAGGAATTGGTCTATGTCTACGACTTCCTGGCTGATGCCACGACCTACACCGACATCCAATGCATCGGGCAGGTTCATCCCTATGGCAATGACACACGCTACGTTTTTGCCTGTAAACACGCCTGATTCTCACTGATCCATCTCAATACGGATACCTCCGCGCGATCGTTGCGTCCGATAGGCATCGCAACTTTTTTTCGTCGAGCACTCAAATGCATCATGAATGTGGTCGATACAACCATACAATCGTTACAGGCACTACTTTCATTACAGGCCCTATCGCAGTACCATTTTGACCATGAAGCTATCCGTCGTCATACCGGTTTACAACGAATGCAAGACCATTCACCTGATTCTCCAGCAAGTCCAGGATGTGGACATCGACAAGGAGATCATCATGGTCGATGACTGCTCGACCGATGGGACGCGCGATCGTCTCAACGAGTTGGCAGCCGAGGCAGATAACATTCGCGTCCTGTTCCATGATGTGAACAAGGGCAAAGGCGCTGCCTTACGCACCGGATTTCAGGCTGCAGAAGGTGATGTGGTGATCATTCAGGATGCGGATCTGGAGTATGATCCTGCGGAGTATCCCAAGCTGCTTAAACCCATTGAAGACGGCAAGGCTGACGTTGTCTTCGGATCACGCTTTGCAGGTGGCGAATCGCATCGCGTTCTCTACTTCTGGCATTCACTGGGGAACACCTTCCTGACCGTGCTCTCGAACATGTTCACGGATTTGAATCTCACCGACATGGAAACCTGTTACAAGGTCTTTAAACGCGAGATCATTCAGAGCATCGACATCAAGGAAAACCGCTTCGGCTTTGAGCCGGAAATCACCGCCAAGGTGGCACGCAAGCGATGTCGTATTTTTGAAGTGGGTATCAGCTACAGCGGGCGAACCTACGAAGAAGGCAAGAAGATCGGCTGGAAAGACGGCGTCCGCGCGATCTGGTGTATTCTCAAGTACAACCTGTTTTCCAAGTGATCCAGTATACGGTCGCCTGATCAAGCCAACATTCTCAATTGATTGCGGTATCATGATCCATAGACGGAGCACGCATGGATCAATCGCCACAGACTCATCTGAATCAACAAACATCACTGCACCCTTGGGTCTGGCTGATCCTGTTGGTTGCTGTTGCTGCGGTCTATGCCGGGGCGATGCAGGGCGGGTTTTACCTGGATGACTACGTGGCCATCGAGAACAATCGGGTTGTCTGCGACCTGGGCCTGTCATGGAAGTTGGCGTTGATTTCTGATCGTGGTCCGGTGAATCTGAGCCTTGCCATCAACTATGCCGTTGGCCAGCTTGATCCGTTTGGGTATCGCCTGGTCAATGTTGTGGTTCACTGGCTTAACGGCGTGTTGTTGTATTTGCTGTTGGTCAAGGCGTTGACTTGCCCTAAGGTGGGCTATGCCCGCAACCGCGCCGTTGGGTTGGCAATGTGCGCCAGTTTGATTTGGGTGTTACATCCATTGGGTTCGCAGCCGGTGTTGTATGTCTGCCAACGCGCGGAAATGATGATGGCGGGTTTTTCCATCGCGTGTTTGTATGCCATGGTCCGTAGCGATCAATCAGCCAAAAACCAACGGTCCTGGCAGGTGGTGACCGCGCTTTGCTGCGCCTTGGCACTGTTGTGCAAGATGGTTGCCTTTACGCTTCCCATCATCGGTGTGCTTTTTGATCGTTTGCTGCTTGCTTCAAGTTGGAAAGAACTTTGGCGTCGTCGCAAATGGATGCATGCCGGGATGTTTGCCAGTTGGTTGCTGTTACAGCGTTTTGGTTTTTACAACATGTTTTCGACCGGCGTCAATAAAGAGTCGATCGGCGCTTCGATGTCAGGGATGATCCGGCCGTTTGAATACCTGACGGTGCAGAGTGGGATCATTCTGCATTATTTGAAGCTTAGTGTTTGGCCGCATGTTTTGATTTTTGATTACGGTTGGCCGCCCCCTGAATCCTTTGGGCAGTATGCCGTTGCCTTTGGTGTGTTGGCGGTGCTGTTTTGTTTGACGGTATTCGGGGTGATTCGGTCTGTTCGTTGGGCCATTTTGCCGATGGCCTTTTTTCTGATCCTTGCACCGACATCGAGTCTGATGCCGATTGCAGACTTGGCGGTGGAGCATCGGATGTACCTGCCGCTGGTTTGTGTTTGTGTGGGACTGACGCTACTGCTTGGTCGGCTGTGTCACAGGTATTTTCGATTGACAGTGATTCTCCTGCTTGCGGTGTCCGTGATCCTGGGGTTACGGACGATGGTGCGGGTACAGGATTATCGCAGCAGTCTGACTTTGTGGCGGTCGGTGCTTGATGCGGTCCCCAACGCTCCGCGTGCACGCCTGCATTATGCCCAGGCGTTGTTTGATGCCAATCGCGTGGATCAAGCCATTGAGCAGTATCACATCGGTATCGAGCATCATCCCGACGACTCGCGTTTTTACCACAACCTCGGTGAGTTGTACCTCAAGCTCGGGCAATTGTCGCAAGCAAGACCGCTTCTGGAAAAAGCACTGACTTTGATGGATCAGGATCCGGTCTACTGGTTTAATCTTGCCAAACTCGATCGGCTTGAAGGGCGCATCGATCAAGCCCTGCATGGATATGAACAGACACTGAAGCTTCAGCCAGATCATGTTGGGGCCTTGTCCGACATGGCGGATATCCTTGCCATGAAAGGGCATTGGGATGAAGCCTTGCAGCGATTGGATCAGGCACAGCAACTGGCGCCGAACCAAGGGATGTTGCAGATTAACCGGGCCAATATTCTCCTGCGTGCAGGT
The DNA here is from genome assembly GCA_002704825.1 of Phycisphaeraceae bacterium. Classification (GTDB taxonomy): domain Bacteria; phylum Planctomycetota; class Phycisphaerae; order Phycisphaerales; family Phycisphaeraceae; genus UBA7800. The sequence continues at coordinate 13,801 of PAIY01000051.1, read as the reverse complement.
CGTCCCGAATCGGCATTGGCTGCAGCGAATAAGGCCGTGGTCATGATGCCCTATCATCCTGCAGCATTAAACGGACTTGCTTCGGCATATGCTGCCAACGGGCAATGGGCCAATGCACGCGATGTGTTTATCAAGCTCTTAAAACAGTCACCCAACAATGTCGGGAATATCCAACGCCTTGCCTGGCTGCTTGCAACCTGCCCTGATCCAAACGTTCGTGATGGGCAACAGGCCTTGTCATTGGCAAAGCAGTTTCTGCAGATGACCGGGCCGGAAAATCCTATCGCATGGGATACACTGGCAGCGGCTTTGGCGCAGAATGGACAGTATGATCAGGCAGTCAAAGCCATTGATCAGGGGATTGCCAAACTCAAAGCGGCAGGGCGTGAACAACTGGTGGAAAGTTACACGCAACGTCGAAAAAGCTATGAACATGACAAACCGTATCATCTGGCCCCGTGAGTTTTTGGGGAGACTGCGTGATAGCCTTGGTCATCTTTGATTTAATTCTGTGAGACACGTTTGATGAATGAAACCGCTGAAATGACCAGAGACCAGAACACACCCCTTTTCGCACGGTGGTGTTGGTTGATCCTGCTTGGATTAATGGTGTTGGTTTACAGTGGCGCTTTGCAGGCTGGTTTTTTTCTGGATGACATTCAGGCGATTTTGTTTCATCCTCATGTCACGGATTTAGGGACTGCTTTTCGCAAAGCACTGGTCACGGATCGTGGGATGGTTAACCTGACATTGGCGATGAATCATGCACTGGGTGGGGCCGAGCCGTGGGGCTATCACCTGGTTAATCTGGTCGTGCATTATCTCAACGGACTCCTGCTGTGGGGACTGATCTACAGCACGTTGCAGTTGCCCCGCATTGCCATGTCCAGGGACCGTGCTGCTTTGCTGGCTATCGGTGCAGCTGCGATCTGGCTGGTGCATCCATTGGGATCACAGGCCGTGATCTACACCGTCCAACGCGCCGAGTTGATGGCATCGACCATGATACTGTTCTGCGCTTTTGCCCTGGTTCAAAGTCAACACCATCCCAAGCACCGACGACTGTGGCTGGTGCTTTGTGTGCTTGGCAGTTTTGCAGGGATGCAGTGCAAGCTCATTGCAATTGTGATCCCGCTGTTGCTGCTGGTCTTTGATTGGTTACTCGTTGCCACAAAGGGCAGTGAGATTTGGCGTCAACGGTTCTTGATGTATGTCGGTGTGTTTGCGTCATGGAGCATGCTTTTTGTGCTTGGTGTCACAGACATGCTCCAATCGGATCAACCGTTATCCAGCGCGGGGGCCGGGTTGATGCAGGCGATTCCGCCGAAACTGTATCTGGCTGTGCAAAGTCAGGTCTTGTTGCATTACCTGTTTGTGTCGATCTGGCCTGGGACGTTGGTGTTTGATCATGTCTGGCCGCTACCACTGCAGTGGACCACCTGCTGGCCGACATTGCTTGTCATGACCGTCTTGTTTGGGGTGACGGTGGTGCTGGTGATGCGACGGGTGCGTTGGGCGATTTTGCCAAGCTTGTTTTTTCTGGTGTTGGCACCGACGTCAAGTTTCCTGCCGGTGATCGATCTGGCGGTGGAGCATCGGATGTATCTGGCGCTATCGAGTGTCTGCGTGGGCGTGGTGCTGCTGTTGGGATATCTGTTGCGCGGCAAGGCAACATTGCTGCGTGCGGTGATGGTGCTGTTGATTGTTGCGTTGAGTGTGCGAACGTGGTTACGTGTCGGGGATTATCAGGACCCGCAGGTGCTTTGGAGCAAGGTGTTGAAGGTGTATCCCGATTCGGAACGCGCTGAGGCACAGGTACAGTTTACCCAGATCATGAAGCAGGGGCTGGGCAAACAGATGCAACAACTCCAACAGGCCATCGCTGATAATCCCAATGACCATCAATCGCTTTACGCGTTGGGAGATATTTTCTTCCAGTTGTCCAATCTGGATTTGGCTAGACCCATGCTCGAAAAAGCATGGGAACTCAAGCCCGATGAGCCAACCTATATTCAGGCTTTGGCTCGAGTCCTGCGAATCGATGGTGAGTTGGATCGTGCCCTGCCACTTTATCGCCAACTCGTTGAGCTTCAACCGAAAGATGTTTCAATCCGTCTTAACCTGGCAGAATTACTTGCGGGCATGAAGCAGTGGGATCAGGCGTTGGCGCAACTGCATCAGGCTCAACGAATCGCACCACAGAACCCGGCAGTCCATGCGAATACCGCCAACATTCTGCTTCGGGCGGATCGCGCCTCACAGGCAATTGAACCTGCCAAACGCGCGTATGCATTGGCTGGGGAGCAATCCGCCAATGCCGCAGGCGTGTTGGCGTCGGCTTATGCGGCTAACGGGATGTGGTCCGAGGCAGCAGCGTTGTTTGAGAAGGTTCATCAGTTTAACCCGCAGGACCCGGGAACCCTTCAACGTCTTGCATGGCTGTATGCGACCTGTCCCGATCCGTCTGTCGTCGATGGGCAAAAAGCCGTCGCCTACGCCCGACAGTTTTATGAGAAGATCGGTGGAGCCAGTCCCACGACATGGGACACACTCGCAGCTGCCTGGGCGCGTGTGGGTGAATTTGATCGGGCAACCGATGCCATGCATCAGGCCATCGTGCGGCTGCGGACACTCAAGCGTGAAGATTTAATACCAGCCTTTGAGCAGCGACTCAAACACTATGAACAAAAGCAGCCCTACACACAGGATGCTGTGAATACGCCCTGAGCCTGTTGTCCTTTGGTCGCAGATAAAATCATCAACCCATTGATGGATTGATCAAATATGTTAAATCCAACAAGCAGTTGCTCGGTGGGTCATCAAGAATAGAGCGTTTCCAGTCATACAGGTTCAATTGCCTCATCAAAGGGATTGGTGATTGCTGATTAGGGATTTGGGATTAGGGCTGTTATTCAGATATCGTCTTGTATTTTGTCTTTACCCTCATCCCTAATCACAAATCCCTTGCCTGACAAAACGTGAAAATGAATTGCTGGAAACGCTCTAGATAACAATTCAACACATATCTTGCGTTGTTCATATGGACGTGTCCATGCTTTCCCATCGCCATTCATATCCTTTCAGATTGATTTCATGGTGATGGTTATTGTGATCCTGGAATGTCGTCGTTTGAGATAAGGGGCTGGCATTCACCAGGGCGAGTTGTTGGGTATGGGGATAGTATGCCACGTCGATATGGGGATTGTTTGACAGGTAGGGCGTCTTGGTTTCTTCCTGACTCATGAGCCAGATCAAAATATGTTCGAGTAATCGCGATGTTTCCATATTAAATGACATGCAACTGGCATAGATACTTCGCCCATTGCCATATTCACTGGCAGCGAGCGCGACATGCTGACCGTTTGATGCCAAAACACGCGTGTCTTGATTGTGTGCGTAAACATAGCTTAATCCGTCAAAGGTAACTTCATTGGTTACATATTGACTTAATTCATGTTCACGGTCGATTTTGATGGGCGATGCAACGCGTCCCATGGTCAAGGCAATTTCTTTTTCAACACCCAAGACATCGCCTAATTGATAGTACCGGCCGTTAGCCTGCCATGCCGATGGGTCTCCAATACCAAGCAGGCCACCGCCTTGAGCAACAAATTGACGAATGCACGAGAGAACCTGTGGATTGTTCCAGTTTTCTGCACCACTCCATGCGGTGTTGGCTTCGCCCATGTTGATGATAACTTTGATGTCATCATCAATACCATTGGTAAGTATGTCTTCAAAGCTGATAAATTGAATCTCAAACGGCAGGCCAGACAGACATTCCAGTGGATTACTGCCGACCAGTTCCATGACGTCGGGACGTGGGGGGACGAAAAAGCGTTGCTCGCGCGCCTGCTGTTGCAACCAGGCCCGTGCCTGGCCCCATGCATTGAGAATGGCCACTTTCCCACGGTGTTGATGGGATTGTGTCCGCTGTGTTTTTGTCAGGTACTGTTCAAATTCACTTGAGATTTGCGTGACATGATCAATAAACTCAGGGAACTGGTTGGCAAGAGACAGGTACCCGCCGTAGCCGATGCGATCCAGTGGCATACGGAGCATGGCGCGTCGGATTTTCACCCAGTTTCTCATCGACTCTGCCACCGGGTCATTGCCCGGTTTAAAGACATCGGGGAAGAAGTAGGGATAGAATCGCGCTTCACGAACATGTTTACCGGGCGAGTCGGTCAGGCGGCGAAGGGCGACGCCATCTTCAACCGCACCAATATTGATGTCGATGCCGATTTTTTCGTAGCAAGGCAGGAATGGTTCGGTACCGATCCAGTGATCCCCCTGAAACATGGCGGTGCGTTTACCTGCCGCGTGCGCCATCTCACAGAGTTCGGATGCAACATCGACGACCACATTTTGCACGAATGTCATCCAGTCTTTGTAGCGTTGGGACGGGACTTTGTACGTGCCGTTGTAGTAACCCGCATCGACGAAGTCTTCGGGCGTTAATGCGTAACCGAACTGTTTTTCAAAGTCCTTGAGTGCCTGCGGGCTGACGGTTTCACCATAGCCGGTCCAGTCACGGTAAATGTCCTGATTGCTTTCGCCACTGTCGATCACAAACAGATAAGCAAAGGTGGTAAAGCGCACCACGGTGGTGTCCGGATGTGTTTTTAGCCAATGGGCAAAGTAGTTTTTCAGATGCGCCCGGACTTGGGGGTGATACGGATCAACACTCTTGATGCGTGGCCCCTGCCAATCATTGGTCAGAGCGTTATACATCGACACGCTGTCCCAGATTTGTCTAGCCAGAAAGCTGACGGTGTATTCGTGGTAGGGTGTTGTCTGAATCAGATGCACCTGCTGTGTCTGCGAATCGTAGTGCCAATGTGATGGGGGGACGATGCAGCCTGCAGTACGATCACGAACTTCCCACCAAGTTTGCGGGTCGGATGTTTCATCAAGTTCATACTTGTCTTTGCTGTATCCATCCAACGGCAAGATGCTCAGTTGTTGTTCATGGGCAGTGACGGGAGAGGACATGAGATACTTGCGATGCAGATACTCCGGGTGTGCGTTGGCAAAGTCCTGATCCGCGCGGACCAGACACATGATGGAGTACACATCGTGATCACCATGCGCCAGCGCGTCAGGCATGGACGTGCCATCGCTATCGCGCAGGGCATCGGCTTGCCAGCGTTTGAAAAGGTCCGCCACAACAGCTTCCTGACCCGCTTCCACGGGTAATGTCATATGACCGCGATGTGTACTCATGATGCTCTTGCCTTTGCTGGGTGTCCGTTGATTAACCGTTGGACTTGATCGTGAAGATGCAGGTTCAAGCCACAGGTTAATATTGGAAATAAATCGCATGATTTCACGGGAAATCATTTTGAGTATTCTAGAAGCCAACCGTTTGCAGATCAAGTTGTCTATCGGTGATCCTGACAGAAAATGATTCGGTTAAGCCGAGTCACGTACGATGATGCGGGGTGTAATGAGTTGGTGGTTCAGTGACTCTGGCAAAGGTTGGTCGTTGATCTTGGCAATGAGCATTTGCATGGCAGTCCGCGTCAACTCACGTTCGCAGAGATCGACCGTGGTGATCGACGGGGAAATGATATCCGTCAAAGGCAGGTTGTCATAACCCGTCACGGCAATGTCCTTGGGAACGATATAGCCAAGCTGTGTCAGGACGCGGATGATGTGCACCGCATAGGTATCATTGTTTGAAACGATCGCATCAATGGCATGATCCTCGATCATGGCAGAAAGGTGTCGGCTGAGTTTGTCAGAATCCAACTTGCCTTGATCATCATGAACTTGTTCTGCCCACGCCAAATCGAGATTGGTATCGTACTTGATGTTGTTGGCTTTCAACGCATCCTTATACCCCTTGCGCCTGTCCTGTGTACTGCGATGATTGCCATGACCAATACACAAAGCGATGCGCTTGCGACCTGTGTTGATCAGGTGTTCAACCAAATGCTGTGTGGCCACACGGTGATCCAGGCAGACCCAGCTGGCGGTACTTTGTTGAATCTGGGGTTTACCCAGAAAGACCACGTTGGGGAACTGGAGAAAGGTCTTGGCAATTTTCTTGCCGATCTCTGGATAGTCGTGCGAAATGCAGAGTACACCATCAATCCGATTGGCCATGAAGTCCGACGCATAGGCTTTGATTTTATCCAACTCGCCATGAGATTGGCCGATCATCACACGGTAGCCGTTTTCGTCAGCAAAGCGTTCCATTTCTGAGAGCTGGCGATAGCTTGGGGCGGGGGCGTAGGTGTCGATGATGGTGCCGATGATCTTGCTTTGTTTACCTGCAAGGCGTTGCGCCATCGCGTTGGGGCGGTAACCCAATTCGGTTGCAACTTTGAGAATTCGCTCTGCGGTCTCTTTGCTCACACGCACGTTACTGCCAGCACTCTGGAGGATCACACTGGCCACGGTGGTTCGCGAGACACCTGCCTTGGCAGCAATGTCGACCAAACGCACCGGTTGGTTGGATGTGTCCTGTTTCTTGGCCATGACCCCTCGTCCTCAATACGTGTTAATGAAGGACAATCATAGCGAGTGAAGCGGATTTAAGACAGAAGCGCGATAGACTCAAGTCGATTGCCGGATGATGAGTTTGGGGATAATGTTGCGGTGTTTGGCTTTACCGCGAATGGTTTTGCCTTGAATCTGCCGGATCAGCAGATCAATGCTGGCCTGAGCCAGATCATGGTTACACAGGTCCACCGTTGTGATCGCAGGTTTGGTCAGGTGTGCCATCGGCAAGTTGTCATAGCCTGTGACTGCAACATCATCAGGCACACACAGTCCCATGGTTTCGATTGCACGGATCACATAGAGCGCGATCACATCATTGCTGGTGATGATGGCATCGAATTTGAGGTGTTCCCATTTCTCTTTGAGTAAGACAGTCAACGGAGATTGATGGTCGGGTAATGCCAGCCCTTCACAGGTGTCTGAGATATTAAAAACCAGGTCCGGGTCGTAGGGAAGGTTGCTGGCTTCAAGACCGTCACGATAGCCTTTTCGGCGCTCGATGTGACTGCGATGTTTGGTATTGCCGATCCCCAGAACGATGCGTTTTTTGCCTTGTTCCACCAGGTGGCTGACAATGTTGCATTGCGCGGTTTCATGATCGGGGGCAGCCCAGCAGACCTTGCTTCGATCGATGGCTGTTTTGCCGACAAAGACCACGTTCTCAAAACCCTGCATCAAACGGACGACTTGGCGATGAATGCCCGGATAGTCATGCGAGATACAGATCACACCATCCACACCGCTGGATTTGAAGTCGAGCATGTAGTCATTGAGCTTGGATAAATCATCATGCATCTGGCCGACCATGACACGATATCCAGCTTCTGATGCGAAGCGTTCCATCTCAGCCAGTTGTTGATAGCTTGGAGTTGGTGCGTAGGTGTCGATCGTGATGCCGATGATCTTGCTTTGCTTACCGGCCAGACGTTGAGCGGTGAGATTGGGACGATAGCCCATTTCGTCAGCAACCTGGCGGACGCGCATGGCCGTCTTGGTACTCACGCGTGCGTTTTCGCCTGCACTTTGCAGGATCACCTTCGCGACCGTGGTACGCGAGACGTTGGCACGCCGGGCGATATCCACCAGGCGCACCGGAGTCGGTGATAGGGTTGGTGTATTGAGTTCTTGCGTCATGATCGGCAAAAGCTTGAACCAGTCGACATGGCCGCGATCATCGCACTGCCATGTCGATCAGGTTGAGGAAATTGTTAATGAAGGGGGATTAGTCCCAGTTCATGTCACGCCAGGCCGAGAATAAGGGGCGGAATGTTTTGGAGTTGCCTCCACGATATTCCGCATCACGGGCATTGATGGTTCTGGCATGACCATCAAGGAATGCGACATTCATGACACTGTTACTTGAATGACGGAATCGTAAGCGCGTGTTGGTGCGGTATTCCATCTGCTCACCGTTTTCAAGGAAGATCCATGACGCATCCATGTAAATGCCCAGTTCGGACATGGATTTGGCAGCATGGTTCTCAATCGTAGCTGCGTCATGAAACGGCCTGTTGCGCCAGGTTGGCAACTTGGCAGCCAGTTCCGTAGCGAGTGAGGTATCGTAGTAACCCCAGTATTTGACAACCGTGAACATCTCTGGGTTATACCCATAGCTGTGATGTGTGAAGTTGGGAGGCCACTTGGCAGGATCCGGGAACTTGGGATGTGGGTTGTCCTGATCCCGGTACCAGTCGTCATACCCCATGCCGTCAGGATTGCTTGGGCAATGCCAGACTCCGTAGGATTTGATGTATTCCATCTGTCTGAGTCGATTGGGTACCCACCACATGTTGTTTGCCGAACTGCCGTCGTAAAACTGTGTTGGGTAGTAATGATTGTCATTGACATAATACTGCGTGGAGATCGTGATCTGGCGCAGGTTCGATGAACAGTTGATTGCCTGAGCCGCCTGTCTGGCGCCTGCCAGGGCTGGCAAGAGGATGGCGATCAACAGCGAAATGATCGAAATCACAACCAATAACTCAATGAGTGTAAACGCACGGGCGGCATGCCCGGTGACCTGCACGGATGCATGATTAGGAGTGTTATTCATAATGCATTCCATTCTTTATTCTATGATTTAACCTGCTAAATCCAAACAGGTTTGCAAACGCAATCTCTGCATTACCGTGACAGGTCGCATTCGACACCTGAGCAGAGAGGTCTGACCATGAATGCGGTTTGAACAAATGGGTGATCTCGCGTGCACACGAATCACATGATTTCGCGTGACATCAATTATCTTACCGGTCTTCTGAGCAATGTAAATGATCAATTGCAAAATTTTTTTGTCAGGTTTGTTTTCTCAGGGGTGTTCCAATGGCAAGGTTGAGAATGTCTAACAAGCGCCAATAAGCACGCGCTGTTGACAATTAATATTGAATTGACAATCGGATAGCCGTTTCTGAAAGACATCGTTTGATTCTCGCAAAGGGAGCAATCAAGTCGTTGAAGCGGTCTGTCAGGAATGACGGAATTGATTGGATTATTTATTGAAATTTATTGACCTGATCCTGGTTGAGAGCTAGAATCGTTTGTGATCCCGCGTGAAATCAAGTCGAATTTTCTAAAAACTTGCCACTATGCAAGGATGTGTGATGAAAAAATGTTTATTGGTATCCGCCCTGGTTTTAATCTGTTCAACGGTTTCGCATGCCGGTTATCTGCTTTATGACTTTGCCCAACCCTGGCAGTACGAGGAATGGCAAACGGCTGATCCGGCGACACAACGTTGCTTCCCCTCGACCAGGTATGCTGTCGAAGGTGCAAACAGTCTGGGTTTTATCGGGACCAGAAGTGACCGCAAATGTCTCCTCACCGGCCTGGTCTGGGACAATGACTGGAGTCATTTTGAATATGTCTCGCTGGTCATCACCAACCCGACTTCGCAGACGATTCCGTTGACCATTTCGATGGCCAACGAGCAGGGGTATCTGACCTGGATCACGCTTGCGCCGATGTCCAGCAAGGAATATGTCGTCCGCATCAAGTTCCCCAAGTATGCCCGCATCAACAACATTCTCACGCTCAATCTCCAAACCGAAGAGCCGATGGATGCGGAGTTTTATGTCGACAGAATTCAACTTCACAAAAAGGGTGAAGAACCCAAGGTTGATGGTGAAAAGAAAAAACGCGATGTGACCGGCTATCCAGTCCCATCGATCACCAAACAGCTTGACGTGCAGCTTAAGAATCAGGTTGTCCAAAACTGTAAAGCCATCGGTGGCTACTTTGATGGTCTGAAGCTGGATATGCCTGCAGCCCGCAAAGCATTGGTCGATCGTGCTTCGGAATTACAGCAGGCCATCAACAAGGATGCGTTGACGCAGGATCAGAAGATTGCGATTCTCCGTGAGTCTGAGCAGTTGACCCTGTCTGCGAATCGTTTTGTGCAGATCAAGCAATATGCTTCAGCTTCCAAAGCTCAAAGTGCTGACGGCTTCTTTCTTGGCTTTGCCGATTCGATGGTCAAGGTCATGCCCCGAGATGTGAAAGTGGATCTTGATCTGCTGGATGAAGTTTCGGTCAGTTTGGCAGGAAACGAAGAGGAGTCCGTGCAACTTGCGGTCGTGCCGTTTGCCAAGGATGTCAAGCAGGTTTCCGTTGTTGCCAGTGATCTCAAAGATGCCAAAGGCAACATGATTCCTGCAAAGCAGGTTGAAATTGATCTGGTCGGCTTCGTAAAAACCCATGCCAATTCAGACCGGTATCCCCGATACATTGGTTGGTATCCCGAACCGTTGATTGCCAATCCCAAGGCGGTTGATGTGGCAGTGGGCGATATCCAGACTTGGTGGATTCGTGTGCGTGCTTTGGAAGATCAGAAGCCCGGTCTCTACCATGGCAAACTCACGGTCAACAGTCAGAGCGCCAAACCCAAGACAATCAAGCTCAACGTGGAAGTCTATGACTTTAACATGCCACGCACCGCGCCGATTCCCACCGCCATCTCCTACGATGCCTACAAGCATCCGACCACGGGTGGCGTGGACTCTGAAAAATGGCAGAAGCTCAAGTACAAGCACGCTGACTTCCTGGCGGACTACATGCTCAATTTTGACAGTATTTATCGTGGCAAAGAAAAACTCCTGGACTGGGATGTCCTCAAATACAATGCCGACAAGGGCCAGCTTTCCGCGATCAACCTGGGATATTTTTATTCTTCGTCTGATAAACGCGTCGCCCAGTACAAGCCCAATTATGACAAGGCCAAGGAACTCGGACTGCTGGATTACTGCTACATCTACGGTCTGGATGAAGCGGGATACAACTCATACAAGACGCTTGAAGAAGCCGCGCAGAAATTCAAAAAGGCCTATCCTGAAGTGATGGTCATGACCACTGCGCAGGATCACTCCTATGGCTTTGATGGCGAAGCGCCCACCGTGACAGCCTGGTGCCCGATCATCAATCGTTACAATCCAACACTTGCTCAAAAAGCACACAAGGCGGGCCGCCGTGTGTGGTGGTATACCTGCAATTGGCCCAAGGCACCGTACCCTAATGTCTACATCGACTATCCTGCCATTGATATGCGGGTACTGCTGGGGCTCTTTCATGCCAAGTACCAGCCCGATGGCTTCCTCTACTTTCACACATCAATCTTTGGCAAGACCAATGATGAAGGAATCAGTACTTATCCCTTCACCAATTGGGATCCATACAACTTCGTTAATACCAATGGTGACGGTCAACTTTACTGCATCGATAATCAGGGCATGCTGGTCCCGACCTTGCGCGTGGAAAACTACCGTGATGGCCTCGAAGATCTGGCTTACTTTATGATTCTCCAACACCAGGTCAAAACCTACGAATTGCAGGGGGGCAAAGAGACCACCTGGTATCGCACCGCCCGTCAACTGCTTGACCAACCCAACGAGCTGGTTAAGACACGTTACCAGTACACCACCAATCCTGATGATGTTCGGGACTACCGCAAGGCATTGGCCAACGCCATTCAGAGCAGTCCCATCAAGGATACCAATCCCTGGAAGAATGGACTGACGATATGGGGACTTGAAGGCCGTCCGAAAAACTGATTGACGTTATCAAAAGTCAGCATGGTGTCGGCAATGGCTATCTGTTGCCGACACTTTATTACATCATTAGAAACAACCGAACCATCAAAGGTCATTTGTTATGAAATCCATTTATACACTGTTGATTCTTCTTGGTCTGATGGCGATGCCGGTCATCGCCCAGGACGAGAAGGTCATGATCGATTTTGAAGACGACAGTCAATACACCGTCTGGCGGATGGATAAGCCAGCCAGTTACCAGGTCACCAATCAGTTTGCCAGCACCGGTGAAAAGGGCATGGCGTTACATTTCCCCAAGTGGGAAGAAGGCATGCCCGAACGGCATTACATTGAAATCCGTCCAACGGAGAAAGATTGGTCGGGATACAAATACATTGCTTTTGATATGACTAATCCCACTGAGCAGGATTGGAAGTTCGAACTTTATATCACCGATGACCGCGAAAAAGTCGATGAAGCATGTCACTTCCGTATTGAAGTACCAATGCTCAGCACCCGTCAGATATCCCGTGATTTCAAGTTCCGCAGTGAGCACAAGGTTGATAAGAAAAACATCACACGCATCGCGTTCTACACCAAGAAATCCAATGTGCCGATCGAGGCCGTTTTAGATTCGATTCGCCTGGTTAAAAAGAAGCCGGATAAGAAGGACTACAACAAGGACATTGCTCAAGAACTCCGCCCATTGCGCTTGCGTGCGATTCGTGAGAACCTTGAAAACGTACGGCGTGAAGCACGATCCCAGAATATTCTCCCGCAGTTTATTCAAGTAGTTGATGATGAGGCACAATCCATTCTCAAACGCGCAATGGATCCGGATATCAGTTACGAAGATTTGATTCTGTGTTTGCGTGATTCGCTCAACGTGCAGTCATCGCTTCAGCGGTTTGCTCAGTTCAAGGATTTGTACACGGACTACCGCAAGTTAGGCAAGCCGCTGACGGGTTACATGGTTGGGTTTGCCTCGTCGATGCGCAAGGTGATGCCCAAGCATTTGCCGGTGAAGATGTCGATTGAAAATGAAGTTGAAATTTCATTGGCTGCCAACGAGGAAGAATCGTTTCAGTTGGCTGTAGTGCCGTTTGGTGAATCACTCAAGGATGTGAGTGTCACTGCCAGCGATTTACGGGGTGTCAATGGTCAGGTGATCAAGGCAGAGAACATCGCCTGTGACTTGGTTGCCTTTACCCAAACACGCGATTTGAAAAGCTATATGAAGCCCGATGACGTGAATTATGTCGGCTGGTGGCCGGATCCGATTATCCAGAATCCCAAGCCAGTGGATGTCGCGCTGGGCGATGTTCAGCCGTGGTGGGTTCGCGTGCATGTCCCCAAGGGCCAGAAGCCAGGCAAGTACAACGGACAGGTGACGGTGACACAGAACAACGGCACGCCGGTATCATTTGATTTGACGGTTGAAGTCTATGACTTTGCCATGCCTGACCACGCGCCGTTCCCGGTCATGCTCAATACCTATCCCGACATGAACAAGGGATTGTTGACAACCGAAGACTGGAAGACGCTCAAGTGGGATTGGATCGATTTTCTCACTGACTACTACATGATCCTTGATGATATTTACCGGGGGCCGAGTCCGGATCGCGATGACGCGCTGGACTTTGAAATCCTTGCCTATCTGAAAAAAGAAGGCAAACTCGCGCCGTTTAATCTCGGTCTGTTTTACAGTGGCGAAGATAAATACATTGATCCGCTGCAGTACAACTACGATAAAGTCAAGGAAATGGGGTTGCTTGAATATGCCTATATTTATGGTTTCGATGAGCAGCCTTCATGGGCATTTCCTGACATTGAAAAAGCGACCATGAAGTTTCAGAAGCGATTTCCGGAAGTGTTTAATTTGACGACGACCAATGACGGTCAAAGCGGTAACAATCCTGCAATGCCTCATCTCAAGGGATACTGTCCAATCATTGCTGGCTACAATCAAGGTGCTTCTGACAGTGCACGAAAAAGTTTGGGCAAATATGTCTGGTGGTATACCTGCGTGTGGCCACCGCATCCGTATCCCAATATTTTCCTCGAGTACCCGCCGATTGATACGCGTACGTTACTGGGCTTTAATGCCACACGTCACGAAGTCGACGGGTTTCTCTACTATGCGACCATGATCTTTGGCGAAAACAATAACGACGGGATTAACACCTATCCCTATACCAACTGGGATTCGATTTCCTTTATCAATACGCATGGTGACGGGCGATTGATGTATGTCAACGACAAGAAACAACTCG
>PAIY01000050.1 GCA_002704825.1 Phycisphaeraceae bacterium | reverse complement strand
GCATCAAGGGCAGCTTCTATCTCAATGCTTCAGGCCGACTCATGGATGCCAAAGGCGCTCGCACACTCGCGTCTCAAGGCTGCAGCGTGGCGGGGCGCACCGTTCATCACTATTGGCTGACCACTGTCAATCCCAATGCCGTCTTCCGTGAGATTCTGCTTAACCGCATCGAGCGCGAAGCTGAGGTCGACTTCCCCATCAACTCATTTGCTTTCCCGTTTGGCACGTACTGGACCGGTCACGATCCGCAGTCGCAACCGGACATCTCCGACGCGCTGGTCCGCAGTGGGTATCACCATTGTGTCTATAGCCGCTTTGCCAAGAACACCCAGTATCTGCCCAAGGGTTTGTTTTCCACCGTCAATCAGGTCGTCCCCGGTGACCGCAAGATCAATGCGGACAAGTTCCGGATCAAGATGAAAGAAATTCTGGATAACCCTGAAAAATTCAAGCAGACCGACTACAGCATCAGCCTCGGTGTGCATCCCTGGCAACCGGCGCCGGAGATGGAAAAGTTCAAGCAACTCATCAGCGAGTATGCCGGCCGAGATGACTTCTGGTACTGCTCCCAAACCGAGTTTGCGGCCTACCGACTCAACGCCAAGTACACCATCATCACACCTGACGAAACCAAGGTTGGCATCTACAAAGTCTCACGACCGACCATTGAATATGCTGGCGAAGATGTCCCGCTGAGTATCACACTCACCGGCCCCAAACCCAGCAAGGTTTCAATTGATGGCAAGGTCCTGGACATTATCAAACTTGACGACCAACGCTGGATGGTCAACCTGCCTTACACGCAGGATCAGCAATTGCCCAACAAAGTCGATTGGCTGCACTTTGATGATGGCAAGTCCACCGAACTGAAAACCAGTGATGAAATCCCGGGTTTGGCATTCGGCTTTGGGTACGAATCCTCAGGCGATTTTTTACTCACCGTCACCAACAACTCCGACAAACCGATCTCCACGATTTACATCGTCATCCGCAAACCGCTGTTCTATGAAATCGGAACCGAGTACGACCGCATCAAGGAACTCAAACCCGGCCAAACCATCAAGCTTCCCTTCACGCTTGGCAAGATCAAGCCCGGTATCCGATACAAGCAGGGCAAAACGATTGTTGCTGCTGAACTGTTCATGCCCGATCCCAACGTACAGGCCAAAGCGCATCTGACCTTTGATGTCTCAGGCCCCGAAGCCACCGCGGAAGAAAAGGCTGTGATGATCCGGGACTTTGCCCACATCACCGGCCCGTTTGTCCCCAGGGAATTTGATTTTGCACCCTACGTTGCCATGTCTCAAACCGATGCTCCGCTCAAGCCGACGACGGAAGGGGACTTGTTAACCACATGGTCCACCACCGACGCTGCTGCAAGCGAGACCTTTGCATATGATCGCATCTTCCCGTTTGGTCAAAGCAAGGATTGGTACAAAGCTGCCAACAAGTTCACGCGCAAGCCTGCTTACTTCGTCGCAGCCATTGATTTTCAAATGTCCGATGCCGGTGCATTGGATATCAAATCCGAGTTACCCATTATGAAGATCGCGGTCGATGGCAAAGAGATCACTTTCGACAAAGAGATGACCATTGAAGGACTGGCCGCTGGTAAACACCGCGCGATCATGGCGCTGGATACCAAAAGCAATCTGGTCTTCTACAAGCCCAAGCCGGTGTTCATGGAATTGACGGTGGATGGCAAGTCGGTGACGTATCGCTGACCATCTGTTTGCACACCCATTTTCATATGTATGCTTCCATGGCAACCGAGCCAGTATGACTCGGCTATAGACACATAGCCCGGTCATCTTGACCGGGTTTCAGACATGAAAACGCACGCTACAATGCTTTTCATGTGCCTGCCAACTTCGTCACCTTCCAGACTCCGTCGAATCCTACTTGCAGGTGCGGGCGTGGTGTTGGTCGGAATAGGTGGTGTGGGGGTGCTGCTTCCGGGTTTGCCGACGACGGTTTTTCTGATCATGGCCTGCTGGTGTTTCGCCCGATCCTGCCCGTGGCTTGAACAGCGATTAATCCGCAATCGGTTCTTTGCGCCGTTTCTGATTTATGTGGATCATCCTGAAAAAATGCCGCGAAAGGCACGTGTGATCTCAACCTTGGTGATGTGGACAGCCATCAGCATCAGTGCGGTCATCCTGTTTTTCAATCAACGCCCCGATTGGCTTATCGCAACCATCCTGGCCTGCGGACCCATCGGTACATGGTACATCTGGCGCGTCGGGAAGAAGTGATTCCATATTCAATGACGACACATGTAAAAGCCGTGTCGCTCCCGCGGCACGGGTTGTCTTGTATCAAAGTGCGCATGTGAATGCCTGGTAATACCACCCGTGACTCAGGAGCGTCACGGCTTTATCTGGTGATCACCGACTGAACACACAAATTGCCATGTCCGCGTTGAGATTCGGATCATTACTGACGATTTGATGTTGCTCGTTATTGAGGAACAGGTGTCGGTGGATGGTGATGTTGCGCTCAGCACAGAAAATCTGCCAATCGAGAATCGACAGGAATCGGCGGTTGGGTGTGTTATACCAGTCATAACTGAGAATGCCGCCTTCAGCACCGGGACTGCGGCCTTCCTCAAAGAGCATCTTGCGCAGTTTGTGATAAGCAAAGTTGGGATAACTGACGATGCAGCGTTTACCCACACGGAGCATTTCCTCGACGATCGCTTCAGTATGCACAATGCCTTGCAAGGTCAGTGAAAGAACCACGTAGTCAAACTGCTTATCCTGGAAGTCGGGTAAGCCTTCTTCGAGGTTGCCCTGCACCACGTCAAAACCACGCTGCATGGTGAGTTGGATTTTGTATTCATCCAGGTCCACACCGACCAGGTGGTCAGAGTGTCGTTCGTGGGCTAAGCGTGTGAGCAATGAGCCGCGTGAGCACCCCAGGTCGAGGACGGATTTGCCTTCGTCGACCAGGCCGATGAGCTGTTCAAGATCGTAGCGGTGTTCGGAAGGTTGATCTTCGGGCAGGGGTTGAGCGGGGATAAACGTGCCGGTGGTCGTGGTGGTGTCGAGGAACGCGCGAAGCATCCCGCCGTAGCGATCCAGATCGTTGGCAAGCAAAAATGCATCGTGGCCGGCATCGGAAGTGATGTTGCAGAAACTCACGCATTTGCCCTGGCAGATCAGTGCGTCGGTCATCTCACGCGACTGTGATGACGGGAACAGCCAATCACTGGTAAAACTCAGAATCAACCATCGGCAGGTCGTATCGGCAAAAGCCTTCTCCAACTGGTCACGCTCAGCACCCATGTCAAACATGTCCATGGCCATCGAAATGGTCAGATAGCTGTTGGCATCAAAACGCTCGACGAACTTGTCCCCTTGATACGCAAGATACGAACCAACGGAGAACTTTTTTTCAAAGTCCGTCGCGACATCGCGCGGAGCCAGTTTGTCACGTTCGAATTTATCGTGCATCGCCTTGGGAGACAGATACGTGATATGCCCAAGCATACGCGCCAACGCCAAACCGACATCGGGCTTGTAGGCTTTGTCGTAGTATTGCCCGTTGTGGAAATGCGGGTCACGCAGGATGGCGTTTCGGGCAACGACGTCAAAGGCAATACCCTGTGCTGAGAGTCGCGGTGCAGAAGCCAGGACGCCTGCTGCATGCAGACTGTCGGGGTAACGTGTCGCCCAGCAGAGGGTCTGCATGCCACCCAGTGATCCACCGATGACCGCAAAGAGTTTTTCAATGCCCAGGTGTTCGACGAGTAATTTCTGAACATCAACCATGTCTTCGATGGTGACAATCGGGAAGTCCTGGCCGTAGGGTTGGTTGGTTTGTGGGTTGATGCTGTTGGGACCGGTCGTGCCCCGACATCCGCCAAGGACATTGGAGCAGATGACGAAGTATTCGTTGGTGTCGATGATCTTGCCGGGGCCGACCGCCAGATCCCACCAGCCCGGATCATCCGTCGGATCATGTTGTGCGACATGCGAATCGCCTGAGAGTGCATGACAGAGCATGATCGCGTTGGATCGTGATGCGTTGAGCGTGCCATATGTCTCGTAGGTGACCTGGACATGAGGCAACTGCCCGCCGTGCTTGAGTGTCAACGGCTGGTTGTATTCAAAGACCTGCGCATGTGTGAGTGGTTTGGCCGACCGCAGATCATCCGAGCTTTGTGCGTTTGAATTCATTGAGCCATGTATTGTCGAGAGTGAGGGGGGATTGGTCAACTGGGGGAGTTGAATGTTGGATGAACCACAGAGACACAGAGGTACAGAGCCTGAAAAAGACAGTGTAAGTGAATATGAGTTTAAGCCCAATGCTAAGCGCAGCGAAGCATGGGATACGCACGACATCCATGGTTGCAGCGAATATCCCAAGCTTCACTCTGGTATTCTCAGCATTTGGCTTATGTATTGAAAATTAATAATCATCTTCTGTCTTGAACTCTGTGCCTCTGTGCCTCTGTGGTTCAAATATGGATTTTGACAATAAAAAACGGGACGAATCGTGAAGATCCGTCCCGTTTGAATTTACAGATTTTTAGCCAAGTTGATCAGGCTTGTGAAGCTTCGATGGCTTGTGCCAGGTCCGCGATGATGTCGTCAGCATCTTCAATACCAACGGACAAGCGGATGTACTCGGGGACCACGCCGGTCTTCTGTTGTTCTTCAGCGGAGAGTTGCTGATGGGTGGTCGAAGCGGGGTGAATGATCAGGCTCTTGGCGTCACCGATGTTGGCCAGGTGGCTGAGCAGTTTCACGGAGTTGATCAGTTTCTTGCCAGCTTCCATGCCACCCTTGATACCGAAGCCCATGATGGCGCCTTGACCGTTGGGCAGGTACTTCTTGGCAAGGGCGTTGTACTTGCTGGATTCCAGACCGGGATAGCTGACCCATTCCACTGCCTGGTGGGCTTCGAGGAATTGGGCGACCTTCAATGCGTTTTCGCAGTGACGGGGCATACGCAGGTGAAGGGTTTCGATTCCCTGCAAAAACAGGAACGCAGCGAAGGGCGACATGCATGCACCGGTGTCACGCAGCCAGTGCGTGCGGATGTGCAGGATGTAAGCGATGTTGCCCATCGGACGCAGGGCTTCTTCGAAGACGCAGCCGTGGTAGCTCGGTGACGGGGCACAGAACTCCGGCCATTTTTCGGGGTTGTCGGCCCACTTGAAGTTGGCAGAGTCCACAATCAGACCGCCAACGTGCGTGCCATGTCCGCCGAGGAACTTGGTCGCCGAATAGACCACGATGTCCACGCCGTGTTCGATGGGCTTGAGCAACGCAGGGGTCATGACGGTGTTATCACAGATGACCGGCAGGCCTTGGGCGTGAGCCGCATCGGTAATCGCTTTGATATCCGGCACGTCGTTCTTGGGGTTGCCAATGGATTCCATGTAGACGCAGCGTGTGTTTTCGTCGACGAGGTCTGCGATTTTTTCGGGTTCAGCCGGATCGTAGAAGCGGACTTCAATGCCCATCTGCTTGAAGGTCTGGGTGAAGAGCGTCCATGTCCCGCCGTAGAGATTGGTCGAGGAGATGAAGTTCTGCCCACTGTGACAGATGGTCAGAAGTGCAGCGGTGATGGCTGCCTGCCCCGAGGCAAATGCCAGGGCTGCTGCACCACCGTCGAGTGCTGCGATGCGCTTTTCAAGGACATCGGTCGTCGGGTTCATCAGACGGGTGTAGATGTTGCCGAACTCAGCCAAGCCGAAAAGGGCTGCCGCGTGATCGGTGTCGTTGAAGGTGTAGCTGGTGGTTGCATAAATCGGAACGGCGCGACTGTTGGTGGTCGGGTCGGGTTCCTGGCCAGCGTGGAGGGCTTGCGTGCCGAATTTGTGGGCGTTGTCAGACAAGGTCATGTCTCCAATTGAAGGTCTTCGTGTATTAACCAATATTCCAGACGGGCAATGATAGCAGCAACCCCACATGGAGAACAACCCCTGATCTATATAAGTAAAACAGATAGAAATGTCTGGATATTAAGCGTTTACTGGTGCGGGATTTTTCAGGCTATAATGTGACCGATCCGTCATATATTGGAGTGAGCACATGGCATGGGAATGCCCCTATCTGGAACAGTCCGACGATAGTTGTCGTCGACTCAAACAAGCTTGCGTGCCGGGGCGCAAGGGGTGTGCCTTACCCAGGAATCTGAAATTCGCTGTCCCCCCGGAAGAGCGTGTGGCCGAAATGGCAAACAATCTGAACAAGAATCAACATCCGTCATGACACAAGGCTTGCGGGGGAACCGCAAACATGCAATAGGGTTTATTCTGATCTCACTTTGCCTGATCGGCATGTTTGTGTTTTATCATTTTGGACGATCGGTGTGGGGGCCTGTGTATCGCAAAATTGTGGGGCGTCAAACGGTAGAAGGGGTACTCCAACGCTACGGTGAAGATGTGCAAGCACGGCTCAAACCAGCCTTTGATCAGGCGCATGTTTCATGGCCACCCCAATCAGTCACATTGCTGGCAATCAAAGATGCGCGAACACTTGAACTCTGGGCACAATCAGATCAGTCCTGTCGGTTGATTCGTACCTATCCCATTCTTGCTACCAGTGGTCATGTCGGGCCCAAACTCCGTGAAGGTGATCGTCAGGTTCCCGAAGGCATTTATGCCATCACCACATTGAATCCCAACAGCTCTTATCACCTGTCAATGAAACTGGATTATCCCAATGCCTTTGACCTGAAGCATGCTCAGCAGGAAGGCCGCACTGACCCCGGCAGCAATATTTTTATCCATGGCAAGGATCGCTCCATTGGCTGCCTTGCGATGGGGGATCATGCAATTGAAGAACTTTTTGTTTTGACAGCAACAATTGGTATCGAGCATGTTCAAGTTGCCATTGCCCCAACTGATCCGCGTCATGATGATTGGACGAATTGTGTGTTGCTCAAAGATCCACCTTTGTGGCTTGATGAACTCTATGCTCAACTTTCAGACTTTTTTCAAAGGTATCCACAACCGCAGTCAAATGAATAATAGAATCAACCGCGCATCGGTTGGTCACAACGTCAACTGAAAAAACAGACCGTCCGGAGGTCTTGGACGGTCTGCTTTGGAAAATGGATGGTGCCCTTGATTGGGCAGTTGTGGTTCAGGGGGTCAGTACCATCTTGTGATGGTGTTCAAATACAACGGTTTGGAAAATTCTCCTGTTGTCGTATTGAAGATTGACTGTTTCTCAAAGCATTCCGCAAGCCAGCACACGGGCAACAATCAGGGACAGTGGATTGTCTGATGGCAGTTGGGCCGTCTGTGAAGTCGGGTCACAACTGGCTATTTCAAAATGTCGCATCTGCTGCCTGGTGCTTGCTTGGTCGGAATGGAATGGTCCATTTAACGATTAAAGTTCGCTTGGGTACTCAGTGGCAATTCCTCCTGATAAACAAACTTCAAAAAGTCCTTGTTGCATCGGCAAAACCGTTTGGCCTGCCGTCTAGTTCAGTGAAGCAAAGTGACGCATCTGGTGACGGTGATCGCGTTGACGGTCACGTGTCTTACTCAGCGTTTTCTGCAATTTGCGTGTTGCCTGATTGATGACGGCATACATGTCATTGCCACGCTGTTCGATACTCATGGGATCCATCCCGGCAAGTCGCATCTCAATGGTGCAGCGTTTATCGCTGGTCCCGGACTTGGACGGACCCGAATCGTCATGCAGGTGAACGTCGATGCGCGTGATCTGGTCGAGACCTGATTTGAGCGCGTTGGCCAGCCGTTGATGCACGTGGCTGTTGATGGCCCAACTGTTCTGGACGTCACTGAAATGAACTTGAATCTGCATGTGCGTAAATCCTTTCAAAAAAGATTGGCGGTGGTTCTTTTAATTAAGCAATACAAAAGTTGGGTTTGTTAGAACTGCGGCAAAAAATATTTGCAGAATCTCATCTCCTTTTACCCTTAGTCTTAACCTGGTTATCAACGGGGTTGTGTTAGTTGGTAACCATGCGTTCAAACTTCTTTTGACATTCAATGCACCGGACAGCTTCGGGTTTGATGGTCAGCCTGGTGATCGGAATGTTTTTGCCACATTCCATGCAGACGCCATATTTGCCTTGCCCGATTTGTTTGAATGCCATGGATAACTCACGGAACGCGCGTGGGTCGGTCAGTCGGCTTTCGGGGCTCGTGACGTTTGTCATGCGGTTGAGCTTGTCGGTCAGGACACCCTTGAGTTTTGCCAGCGTTTGGGACCGGTTCATGTGCCTTCTCCTCGCGATAAAGTCCAACACTCAGGACACGTTTCAAACTGGTCAAAGCCTGGTTGCGTAACATCACATTTCCTCCTGTGAGTGAAACAACACTGGTTGACAATGAACACTAAAGCAAGGGGTGTGCCAGATAGGATGGGGCACCGCTGATATAATTTTAAACCGTGATCCCTAAAAGCATTGAGAAATTTTGGCATTTGTCCCAATAGCGGGATGTTTTTGTTGTTTTGGGTGTAAAATTGTTGTGTGTGATCAGAAATTGACCGTGATGTTAAATTAATTGCATAAATTGAATCGCGGCATCACTGTCTGATGCTGAAACTGCGAAGCTGTTTGATGCATCGAAAAGGTGAATAGACCGGTGGCGATCAACTGGCTCAAACAATTGTTTGGCGTCTCACGGCGTAGCCGACACCGTGAGGCTGATGCCCAGCTTATTCATGCGTTGGCGGAGTGTGGTGCGGCTGATCCCCAGGAGTTTGGCGGTCTGTTGGAGTTGGCCATGCGATTGGTTGAGGGCTTCGACGATGAGCAATTTATCCACGGTGTCGATGATGCTCTGGCGGACCTCGCCATGCTTGCTGGTGTCCGAAAGCGTTTGGGTGATCAGTTGCTGGATTTGGCCATCGGGCGTAGTGGGGGATACTGCAGCAGGGCTGTCTGTGTTGACACCTTGGGGGCGCGCAAGGCGGATATGCTCAGGCAGGAACTCGGCTTTGAACACTGTGCCACGGGCCACCAGCAGTGAAGCCTTGATGGCGTTCTCCAGTTCGCGCACATTGCCCGGCCAGTCATAGCTGAGAATGGTCGCGATGGCGTCGGGGCTGAACTTGCTGATATGCGTGCCGAAGGCGTTGTTCAGTTCGTCCACGAAATAATGTGCCATCAACACCGCATCGACTTCGCGTTGACGCAGTGGGGGCAGGTGGATCGTGGCGACTTTCAGGCGGTAATACAGATCCTGCCGGAACCGCTTGGTTGCAATGAGTTGTTCAAGTGGTTGATGCGTTGCTGCAATGATGCGCACATCACAGTTGATGATCTTGGAACCACCAAGCCGGGTGAAATTGTGGTTCTGCAACACGCGCAGTAATTTGACCTGCGTTGCCAACGGCATGTCGCCAATCTCGTCAAGTAAGAGCGTGCCACCGTCAGCCTGTTCGAACTTACCTTCACGCTGATGATCCGCGCCGGTGAAGGCACCTTTTTCATGACCGAACAGTTCGTCTTCCAAAAGTGTTTCAGGAATGGCTGCACAGTTGATGGCCAGGAATGGTTTGTCTGCACGACGCGAGTGTTTGTGGATCGCCTGGGCAATGACTTCTTTACCCGTCCCTGATTCACCAGTGAGAAGCACGTTGACCTGCCGTGGTGCAATGAGTCCCAGCAGTTTGTACACATTGAGCATGGCAGGGGACTGGCCAATGATCCCGTCATCGGCGCCCTGGATGGTCATGCGACCGCGCGGATGAGCAATCATATCCGCAGCTGACTGCATCGCCTCTGTCATATGCTCATGCAGAATGTCCGGCTGGATGGGTGTCACCAGGCATTCAATCGCACCGCGCTTCATGGCTTCAATCGTCAGCCGACTGTCAGCCACCGATGCAATCACGATCACCGGCAATTGTGGGTATAGCTCGTGGAGTTCCTGAAAGTGCTGAATCTGACACAATGCCAATGCGGCATGCTCAACGGATTCGGGCGCCTGATTCGGTGTGTTGAAATGGGTCAGTGATGCGTGAAGCTCGATGCAGACCGCTGCGACCTGGTCCAGAACCAGCGTGTCCAAGCCAATGGCAAGGACGGCATGTTCCTGTGTGATCTGAATGTCATCTGTGACATTGGCTGCTGGTGTTGCAGATGCCGAAGGTTTTTCTGAGTTGGTTTTCTTCCTTGGGTGGGGAGGCATTAAACAGGCTCCTGAACAGGCCGGGGTTCCCTATCCGCAGACTACATGTTACATCATATAGCATGGCGCAGCTCAAGAACCTGTTTAACACCTCCCCCTCCGGAAGTTTCCCCTGTGAATTCGACACAAGCCGCCAGATGAGATCAAAGATGGAATCTGACGCGTATCCATTATTCCATCTCACGCACGCGTCCCGGCAACCAGATATCGATCCATACACGCACTGAGTTTCCCAAGCAGTTCATCCGGGTCGCGGTTATCCCACTTCGTCGGATGCAGGGGTTCGCATGTCACCGGCCCGTCATAACCAATCTGACGCAAAGCGTCATGAAAACCATCCAGATCAATCATGCCTGTCTCGCCGGGAAGATCACGTTCAAATGCGGACTGTTCATCAATCTCTCGGTCTGCAATCGCATCGTTGACATGCACCGCAACCACCTGGTCATTGGTCAATGCGGTCAGGTCCGACACCGTTTCGCGGGCACAATACCAGTGCATGCTGTCGAGCATCAGGCCGACATTGGGCAGGTTGACATCCGCAAGCAGTTTGAGCGTGCCTTTGAGATCATGAATAAACTGCATCTGGAAATCTTTACGTCGCGTCAACGGTGAGATGTATTCCAATCCCAGACGAATGCCATGCTTGGCCATCACGGTTCCCGCCTGGGTGAGTCGTGATACATGCATGTCCCAGCACTGTTGGTAGTCCAGTGTTTCGTGAAACGGCATGAGCACCCACATCGACCGTGTAAAGCCAAGCTCCGCTGCAATCGCGCATCGCTCATCCAGCGTGGTCATGTTCGCTTCCCAATCTTCATCCGAGTCATTGGACTTGCCGGTGAGCAGGCTGCAGTTGCCCGCACGCACACCCGCATCAGCCATCGCCTGTTTGACCTGGCTGACATTCTCAGAAGTCACCTGGCTGCCACCATGACGGAAGCGATACTCCACACCTTCAAAGCCATGCTTCTTTGCATAGGCAATGGTTTCCAAAGGCGTGCAATTGATTTTCAACAGATCGGGAATCAGGCTTTTGTACATCGTTTGGTCTCTTTGTTTTGTCTCTTAGCTAACGATTTCAAACTTCCGGGGGCACAGTTCATGGCAGCGATTTAAAATCCGAATCTGCTGCCGGACACTTTCGGGGGTGACGAACAGTGGTTTGTTTTCTGTGATGGCAGCATGCAGGTTCCGGTAGTAACTCACGACAACATGCTGGGCATCCGACGGTTCCTGCCAATGGTGTTCGGTCCAATGGATTTCGTCCTGGTTGTAGGTGCGGTCACTAACCACCGGATCGCGCTGGACAGGGCGGTCGGGCATGCTATCCCAATCGACGGTTTTCCATTGGAGTTTTTCGGTGCTTCCTGTGAGTCCGCCGTTTGTGCCACAGACGTGCCATCGGTCTTGCTGGTAAGCACTGACGTTGGTGAGTTCGACATCCATGGTCATGCCGTCTCTGTTTCGCAGGACAACTTTGATGTGATCTTCGGTGTCCCCGCTGCTTAGGCCGCGCTGCAGGTCAACAAACATCTCCGGCTCGTCATCATTGAGCAGTGTCAATGCCTGGTCGAGCAGGTGTGCGCCGTTGTTGTTAAGCAGGCCACCACCATATTGCTTGAGCGTCTGCCAATCCCAGCGTCGGGTAAAGCCATGCCAAACCATACGGATTTGCAGGATGCGCCCCAGTTCACCGGAGTCGATGAGTTCTTTGACCTTCAGAAAATGTGGCTCAAACCGACGGTTCTGGAAGGGGGCAAGCAGCTTGCCGGTCTCCTGGCTGATTGCAATCGCGCGGTCGGCGTCGGCAACGCTCAACGCAAACGGCTTTTCGCAGACCACATGTTTTCCCGCTCGCATTGCAGCGATACTGTGCTCGGTATGCAATGGGTTGGGGGTGGCCACCACAATCAGATCCACATTGTCATCCGCAAGCATCGCATCAAACTCGGTGTACGTCTGACAACCCAGTTCACCGTTGGCTTCGGTCAGACGATCTGCAACGGCATCGGTTACCGCAGTAACACGGAAACACTCGGGCAGGGATTGGAGTTGCCTGGCATGGATGTTCCAGCCACTGCGACCCAGACCTGCAATGCCAACGCGAACGAGTTGTGAGTTGTTACTTGAGATCATGGTGTAAATTTCCCAACCCAGCCAGGATGGCGGAGCAATATAGCCCGGTCATCTTGACCGGGTTGTCTTGATGATTACCGCGTCCTCGCTTCCGAAGACCAGACATCCAGCGAGGGGCCGAGTTGTTCTTTGACCGGTTGTGTAATGCGGTTGAGTTCTTCGATTTCCGCATCACTGAATTGGATGTCCGCTGCCAACGCGTTGGCGGTCGCCTGCTCGGGACGCGATGCGCCTGCAAGCACGGATGTGATCGTCGGTTGATGCAGCAGCCATGCCAGTGACGCGTGGGCCATGTTCAGATTGCGTGCTTCGCAAAACGCTTTGAACTGGGCGATGGCGGTGAAGGTTTCATTCTCACAGCCTGCTTCACCATGTCGTGCTTCAGGGCGTGTCGAAGCAAAATGTCTTGTGCGTGCTCTACCAACGGGGACTTCGTCTGCACTGGCAAAGCGGCCGGTCAGCAGTCCCTGGGCCATCGGGGAGTAACAGAGCAATCCGACATTCTTTTCCTGACACAATGGGATCAACTCATACTCGGCAGCACGCATGAGCATGTTGTAAACCACCTGATCCGTGCAGCAGCAGTCCACCAGCGGTAACCAGTCACCCAGATCCAACGGGCCATAATTACACACGCCGGTAAAGCGGATTTTGCCCTGTTTTTTAAGGGTGTCCAACGCTTCGATCGTTTCGTGAATCGGAACCTGTCGGCGCGGCCAATGGATTTGATACAGGTCGATGACGTCGGTCTGAAGGAGTTTTAAACTCGTTTCACAGTCCGCGAGAATCTCGGTTTTGCTTAAGGTCGGGCCACTGGCTTTGTCTGCGATGATCATCTTGTCGCGCCGGTCTTTGATCGCCAAACCAAGCAGGCGTTCGGACTCGCCGTTGCCATACATCGGGGCAGTGTCGATGAGCGTGATCCCTGCATCAATCGCAGCGTGTATCGTGTCCATGACCTGCTGCTCTTCGGCGCCGGGATACGTCGGGTTGGCAACGGTGGACATACAGCCAAAGGCGATGGCAGAGACTTTCAAATCCGTGTTGGGCAGTGTGCGATATTGCATGGTTATTTTGCGCTCTCCGGGCATTGATAAGCTTGTGTCGGGTGATAGAAAACGTCAGAAGCGTCGACTTTGACAGGCAGTTTTTTGATGCGTTGGTCAAAGCCCTGATCGGGATACAAACTGTGGGCCAGTCCCAGTGTCTTGTGAAATTTGTAATACTTCGGCTTGGCAATCTGCTTGTAAGGCCAGTCCGTCGGATCAGCCAGATGGGGGGCGATGAGTTGCATGGCTTTGAGTAAATTGCCACCTTGGGAATTGGTGTAGTCAGCTAAGTCGCAGCCGACTTGTTTTCCCAACCATGCGGTCAGAAGCAGGCCACGCAGGGAAAACTCCGAATAATCCAGGCTTCGCGTGCGGGTGAGTTCATGCGGTTGCGTGCCATCGGCTTTGATCTGCGTGTCAATATTTTGCTTGGCCAGTTTGCACATCGCCTTGGCCGTTTGATGATCGCCGACATACATCGCAAAGACCATGATCTGTGCAATCGCCCAGTTGCTGTGATTGTTGGGTTGAGCCAATTCTTCTTTGCCCAGTTCGCTGGTTTGAATCCAGTGTATGTAATCAGTGAACCACTGCTTCATGGCTTTGTCATGTTGTGATGTCCAGAACTCCGAACCCCGGAGTAAGCCTGCTGCATCAATGACGCGGAAGAGTCGCGTGGTTTCAAGGATGCCAAAGCATTGGCCGTTGGTCTTGCCTGGGATGAATTGACCGTGTGCAACGCGTGGGTTCATACGCGTCTCTGGGTTGATAAACCACATGGCAAGCAAATCGCTTGCGCGCCTGGCAAAGGCGGGGCGGTTCAGAAAGTAGTATCCCGTTGCCAAAGTCAGCACGGTGTGCGTCATCTGATCCATGGCCGGTAAGTCATATTGATCACGCATCGGATTGACGCGCCCGTCCTTGCGAATCCAGGGAAGACCGTCCGCGGTATCCGGGTTCGGCCAACGGTAGGGCGAAAGCGAAACATAATCATGTGGATCACTGCTTGGCCCCTTGACGGTTTTTTCGGTGATCGCCCTGACGGGTTCAAAGAGTGCCTTGTTGGCGTGGGCTTCCAGTTCAATGAGTCCTTGCAGGTATCGTGCGGGGTCCGTTTTGATCTGCTTTTTGAGCGTCATATACGAATGTGGGCAAAGCGTGATGACTGCGGGGCGCGCATCGACTGGCGGTTGGGGCGATTGAGCGATGCAAGCGCCAGTAGTGATCACCAGAAGCAGGCTGGTGCAGCGTGTCAGGTTGGCAAGTCGGTGATTCATTGAAAACGGATGAGGTAATTAGGTTGGACCTGTGGTTTGTGAAAGACGTTTTGGGTTTTGCGTAAGCATAGGCAGGTCTCGATTAATGTGCAAGTAATTTACAATTTAAAATGTACAAATTGCCTTGTGTTAAAACATAAGTATATATTTTATAGCTGATAACGTTTTGTTTGTACATGAAAAATAAAATGTGAAATTGATGATTGACATGGGCGTCCTGCCGGTCTATGCTTTGAACATGTCAATCGTCGAAGTTGCCAAAATGGCCGGTGTGTCCCATGCCACAGTCTCCCGCGTGATCAATGGCGGGGAGGGCGTTTCGCCCAAGAGTGTGCAGCGTGTGACCAAGGCGATGCAGCAGCTTGGCTATACGCCGCCGGTGGTCCGTCGTGGGCCTCAGCCGCGGAGTCGTCGCAAGCAGCGCACGGGTAATATCGCGGTGCTGCTTTTCGGGACCGACCCTTCCATGGCGTTGGCATCGATCACGGCTGCGGTGGTGCATGGTGCCGAGTCCGCGTTGGCCGAGTCCGGTTA
Organism: Phycisphaeraceae bacterium; assembly: GCA_002704825.1. Classification (GTDB taxonomy): domain Bacteria; phylum Planctomycetota; class Phycisphaerae; order Phycisphaerales; family Phycisphaeraceae; genus UBA7800. The sequence goes on along the minus strand of PAIY01000050.1, from coordinate 8,407 downwards.
CAACATGATTCTCAGCCAGATTGGCGATGAGCGTCGCCTGCCTCCCAATGTCACATCAGGCAATGTCGATGGGTTACTGCTTCATGGCTTTCCCCCGTCGCGTGATTTGGCGCAGAAACTTTCGTGCAATCCCTGTGTCTGGTTTCTCTCACGTCGCAGTCGCTTAGGCTACTGGGGCGATCGCGTTGGCCCGGACAACGAAGCGATCGGCACGATGGCGTTGGACTACCTCAAAGAGCGCGGTCACAAGCAGGTTGCCTTCCTGCATGTGAATTCCTGTCACATGGGCTTTTCCCAACGTGCCGAGTCGTTTGAAGCGGCAGCTCACGAAGCGGGGCTTGGCGTGGACGTGCTGGTGGATGGCAATGTCACCAACCTCATGGACCTCAAAGAAGAACTCGACCAGCAGCGTATCGGCAACATGATCGATCGACTGCTTGAATTACCCAATCGACCCACAGGCGTCTTTGTGCCCCGTGCCTCTTTGATGGCATTGGTCTACCGAAGCCTGTATCAACGTGGTATCACACCCGGCAAGGACATGCAGTTTATTGCCTGTGACTATCACCCCATGCTCGATGGCCTGTTCCCTGTTCCGGCCACCATCGACATTCAGCCGGAGATTGTCGGACGCCAGGCAGTCAAACAACTGCTTTGGCGAATGGATCACCCGCGTGACTTGGTTCGCGCTGACATTCAGGTTCAGCCTCGTCTGATTGAAGGACAGGATGCCGACATGTATCAAAACGAAAATGCCGTGAAATCGACATAAATACGCTGTTAGAGTGTGGTGTTCGTTTTAGCCCCGCCCGTCAATTAAAGAGACACTGACTTAAACGAAAGGAATCGATCATGTCCAATCGACTCCGTGCTTTCACATTGATTGAACTGCTGGTGGTCATCTCCATCATCAGTCTGCTCATTTCCATCTTGTTGCCGGCCTTGGGCAGCGCGCGTAAAGCCGCCTATAACGCCAAGTGTCTGAGCAATCTCAAGCAGATGGGTATCTGTCATCAATACTATGGCAACGATCACAAAGACACCATCATCTTCCCACGCATCGAGAAAAACTGGGCAGGCAATCCGTACACCAATGACTACTACTGGTTCCAGATCATGTCCAAGTTTCTCAATGGCAAAGACAATCGCTTTGATAACAATCTCTCGCCGATCTTCACCGGATGTCCGGAATGGCAGTACGATCCGAGTGTGACCTATCGCCCGGGCTATGGCATGGTGTTGCGACTCAAATCCCCCGACACGCGAGCCAAGTATCAACATCCCGAAGATGATGGCAATGATGGTTATGCTGACAAAGACAAACTTCCCGCGCCGCCATATTCGCCTTGTTGGCGATATGATGATCTGACCCAACCGTCCAAACGCGCAATCAATGGTGACAGTCAGGGCGCTTTTATTGATACTTCGGTCAGTGGCTATCGCTTTGAGCCGTTAAAATATGAAGATCCGACCCGTCACTTAAACGACAACGCCTCGAACCTCTTGTTTGTCGATGGTCATGCCGCCAGCCTGGATCCCGTTCTTTCATTCCAGGCCATTAATGATCCGGCAGATGAAACAACCAGCTATTGAACCAATGAGACAGGATAGACTCATGAAACGTCGTACCCAGGCTTTTACACTCATCGAATTGTTGGTGGTCATCTCCATCATCTCATTGCTCATCGCCATTCTGCTGCCTGCCTTGGGTAGCGCCCGAGATGCTGCTCATACCACCAAATGTCTGAGTAATCTTCGGCAGATGGGATTGGTGCATTACTACTACGGCAATGATCACAAGGATTCCATCGTCTACCCGCGCATCCGCAACGGTTGGGAGGGCAATCCCTACAGCTACGATTACATCTGGTTCCAGATTCTCTCCAAGTACACCAACGGCAAGGATGACCGCAGTTCCTCAACCCGTCACCTGATCTCCAAGGTTTTCACCGGATGTCCAAACTGGAACTACATGCAAACCGACAGCTACCGCAGCGGCTACGGCATGGTGCAACGACTCAAAACATCCTCGCTGGTCTCCGGCAGTTATCACAACTTTCAACACAACCGTGCCAAGTATCAGCATCCCAATGATACCTACAACAGTGGAGCGGATCGCGAACCCTATGCACCACCCAAGTCACCGGCATGGCGTTACGAAGACCTGCTCTTTCCCTCCAAACGCATCATCAACGGTGACAGTCAGGCGACCTATGTCGACTGTGGCAGTTCCGGTTGGGATTTTGACACACTGGGCAATGAAGATCCGACACGCCATTCCAACAAGAACGCTTCGAACTACCTTTATGTTGATGGCCATGCTGCCACACTCAATCCCGATGATGCTGCCACTGCCTACAACACGCCTGATACATCCAACTGATTGTTTGTTCTCCATATTCAATAGACCGAAAGTGTTTTGATTCATGTTTACGTTTGCCACGCCGTTACGTTTGCGATTGATCCCGTTGCTGGTTCTGCTCTGCACTTCACTTGCGATTGCAGCACCCAAAGTCGAAGTAAAAATCACCACCGACCGATCCGATGGTGTTTACAAGCAAGGTCAACCCATCACGTTTAATGTCTATGCGACCCGTGATGGCAAGCCGATGACCGACACAGTGACGTACACTGTCAGTAAAGATGGAGCCAGGACATTGGGGCAGGGTGAGATTGATCTGGGCAAACAACCCGCAGTAATCACTGCCTCGTTGGATGAACCGGGCTTCGTCAAACTCTTTGTCAATGTGCCGGGGCATTTGGACTATAAAAACAGGGAGAAACCTGCCGTCGCGGGGGCGGCCGTGGATCCTGAATTGATTAAGCCCAGCATGCCCGAGCCGACGGACTTTGATGCCTTTTGGGAATCGAAAAAGAAACTGGTTTTGGCAAGCCCCATGAAGCCGGTCCTCACGCCCGTTGAGTGTAAACGCGATGATGTGCTGGCGTTTGATCTGCAACTGAACTGTCCCGACGGCCAGGGCAATCCCGGCGGCGCGCCCGTCTCCGGTTATTTTGCGATGCCCAAGAACGCGCAGAAGGGCAAGTGTCCAGCGATACTTTTTCCGCATTCAGCAGGGGTCAAAACGTCATACATGAATAATCCTGTCGACCGCGGTGCTGCTGTGGGCATGATCGGTTTGGACTTCAATGCTCATGGCTTACCCAACGGTCAATCCAAAAGCTACTACAGCAAGCTCTACAAAGGCGATCTGTCGGACTACCGCGTGCGGGGACGTGAAGATCGTGAGACCTACTATTTCCTGGGGATGTACATGCGACTTTACCGCGCGCTGCAGTATCTCAAGTCGCGCCCCGAATGGGATGGCAAGACGCTGATCGTCTGGGGTTCATCTCAGGGTGGTGGTCAGACGTTGGTTGCAGGCGGTTTGGATGAAGATATCACCTTGCTGCTTGCCGGGGTCCCAGCCATGTGTGATCACGGCGCGATTGCCATCGGCAGAAAACCCGGTTGGCCGGGGCTTTTCAAGAGTCTGGACCGCGAGAAAGACAAAACGACCTGGGCCAACGTGCTCAAGACGTCGGGCTACTTCGATGCCATCAACTTTGCTCGTCGGATCAAGGCTCCCATCATCATGTCCGTCGGCTTTTGCGATGTGACCTGTGCACCGACATCGGTGTATGCAGCCTACAACGTGATTGGAAGTGACAAGCAGATTTACCACGGTTTGGATATGCCTCATCGGCAGAACAGTGACGTGTGGAATTTGTTTAAAGGCGCTGCGTTTGAGCACGCCAAACAAGCCCTCTCCGCCAATCAGTAATTCAGTGACTTGCAACTTGGATGCATCCAGCGTGATGTGTTCAATAGAAATTGATTTGAATCATGCCTGCAATATCCAGTATTGACATGATGGTGATCGGTGCGTACATGCTTCTGCTGGTTGCAGTCGGAGCCGTACTCAGTCGCCAGAACAAAGACACCAGTGATTACTTCCGTAATGGTTGCAAGGGGACCTGGTGGCTGGTGGGTGCCAGTGCGTTTATGACCAGCTTCTCCGCCTGGACATTCACCGGCGCCAGCAGTGTTGCCTATGACGCAGGTTGGAGTGTGCTGATCATTTACATGACCAATGCGGTCGCCTATTTTGTCGGTGCCTTGTTCATCGCGCCGTGGTTCAGACAACTGCGTGCGATCACTGTCCCTGAAGTCATCGAAAAGCGTTTTGGCCATAAAACACAGCAGTTTTACGCTTGGTTTAATGTGGTGACGAATCTGGTCTATGCTGCGTTGTGGCTGTATGGCCTTGCGATTTTCTGTTCTTCCGTGCTTGGCTATGACGAATCGATCAACTGGGTGATCATTGTCGTGGGGATCGTCGTGCTGCTGTACTCAACCAGTGGTGGCAGTTGGGCGGTCATGGCTACGGACTTTCTGCAATGCCTGATTCTCGTGCCGATCACCATTCTCATGGCTTATCTGAGTCTTAAAGCGATCGGTGGGTTTGAAGGCTTTAACGCAGCGATCAAAGAGCAGGGACTCCAGACGTCGTACCAGGTCATCAACGCCGACGGCATGTTTGACGCTCATTCCTTCACATGGGTTTGGGCTGGAGCGATGCTCCTTAAGAACGTTCTGAATTACAACACGCTTAATGCGTCCTATCGCTACTTCGCAGTGAAGGACGGTTTTGAAGCACGCAAGGCCGCAGCAATGGCAGGGGTCCTCATGGCCATGGGGGCGTTTATCTGGTTGGTCCCACCGATGGTCGCGCGACTGCTTTACCATGCTGAAATTTCTGAGTTGGCAATCACCAAACCATCCGAGGCAGCGTATGCGGTGATCAGTCTCAAACTCCTGCCCACCGGACTCACGGGAATGATGGTGGTTGCGATGTTGTCTGCCACGATGAGTTCGATGGATAGTGGCCTAAACCGTAATGCTGCGGTGGTGACACAGGACATTTACCCCACGATTTGCAGGCTTTTTGGCTGGACGCCTCGAACCGGAACGTCGCTGTTATTCATGGGTAAGATGGTGAGTGTTGCCTGCGGTCTGTGTATTATCTGTCTTGCTTTGTACTTTGCCCGCGCTGGAGGCAAGGGGGTCTTTCAGTTGATGCTTGATGTCGGCACGCTCTTGGCCATGCCGTTGGGGGTTCCGTTGATCGTTGGCATTTTCATCAAGCGGGCGCCGGTGTGGTCCTGCGTTTGTTCGGTATGTTTTGCATTGTGCAGTTCCACCGTCGGATTCTTCAGCAAGCAACTTGCTGCATGGGGCTGGCTCAGTGAACCGTGGGCTTTCCAGGATAAACTTTTCTGGAATGTCGGGCTGGGGACGCTGGGCTTTTTGATCACGGTCCCGTTCTGGTTTACAGCAAGCGATGCGTACAAACAGAAAGTCGAAACCTTCTTTACCAACATGCATACGCCTATCGACTTTGAAAAGGAAGTCGGAGAAGGCAATGATCATGAACAACTCAAAATCCTCGGACTCTTTGCTGTTGTGGTGGGGGTGTTCCTTGGTTTCTTGATGTTACTGCCCAACCCGATGGAAGGCCGATTGGCAATCGGTTTTGTCGCGGTGTTTGTGGGTGGGATTGGATCGGTGTTTGTTTACCTGGGCTACCGAAAACAAAATCAATTGCACAAGCTAAAATCGGATTCCCTGTCCGCAAGTGAACCGGCTACTCAGATGAGTCGGGATACGGATTAACATTGGAAGGATACAGGATGTTTTTATCATCACGTGTTGGGTTACTCTGCGGACTTCTGCTTGCTTGCCTGGTGAACATGGCCTGCGCCAAGACCTGGCAGATTAACTCTGCTGCGCAACTCAATGAAGTCTGCAAACAGGTTCAAGCTGGTGACCAAATCGTTTGGGCAAATGGTACGTATGCGGATGAGGATATCAAGTTTGCCCCACAAAATAAGGGACAAAAGGATCAACCCATCACACTCCGCGCCCAGACACCGGGGAAGGTGGTCCTCACTGGCAACGCGCGTATTTTCATCGAAGGTTCGCATCTGGTGGTCAGTGGATTTGATTTGAATGGGGGCTCGATTAAGAGCGATTGGGTGATCCGTTTTGAGCGGGGCTCAGAACATTGTCGTCTGACGCAGACACGAATACACGACAAAAACGGGGATGGCCACAAAGCCAAATGGGTCTACATTCATGGGCGTTTTCACGAGATCGATTACTGTACATTCACCAACAAGATCGTCGAAGACAACCTGTTGACGGTCTGGCTTGATGATGCGAAGCTTGATCCGGCCAAAGGTGTCGGGCACGCGATCCATGACAACTACTTTGCCAACCGACCCAAGGGGACGGACAAGAACGGTTGGGAGATCATGCGCATCGGTGACAGCAAGACATCGATGATGGCAGCGCATGTCCGCGTCTATCGCAACCTGTTTGAAAAATGCGATGGTGAGATTGAAGTCATCTCCAACAAGAGTTGTTTTAATGTCTATGAAAACAACACATTTCTTCACTGCAAAGGTCAGATGACTTTACGTCATGGCAACAACTGCATTGTCCGCGACAACGTTTTCATCGGTGAAGGTCATGAACTTAACAGCGGGGTTCGCGTGATTGGTGAGGGACATGTTGTTCAAGGCAATTACATGGAGAACCTCAACGGTGAGCAGTTTTATGGTGCCATCGTTTTGAACAACGCTTTTGCGGAGGGACCACTGCATGGGTATTGGCCGGTGAAGGATTGTGTGATCCGGGATAACCTGCTGATCAACTGCCGCAGTCCGTTTGATATCGGCGTCAAACCGGAGACCTCCAAGGCGTTTGTGGCTCCGACGGATACGTTGCTTGAAGGGAACACTGTGATCAACCCAACGGGCTTGGCGGTGATTTCATTTCGCCAGGAAAAACAGGGACATTTAACCTGGAAGAACAACCGCATCACCGGCATGGAGATCACGCAGAAGTTAGTGGCGGGCAATCAAGAGCCATTGTCGGAGGATGCGTTTGCGTTGCTCAAGGAGAGTCCTGCCAGTGTGCGTGAGATGGCCTTGCAGCGCTTAAAACCGTTGGATCGAGAAGATGTCGGGGCGACGTGGGCGCGATGAGTTGCAAGTAAAGATAATCCGAGACTGTGGTTTGATCTTGTGGATCATACCCGTAACGAATCACCGACAGGTTTGCTTGTCGGTGATTTTTATTGGGTTGAATGGCGTGTCGTCAAGCGAGATCAGTAGCGTCATTTTCAAAGACGAAATCAATGACGACATGGAGATTATGGATTGCAGTGCTCTGATCCGTCAGATTCACATTGTTCATCTGGCGGCTTGTGTTGAGGGGGCTTGGTTGATTGGAGTGGGAGAGACTTAACCTTGCCCGAAGGATTGGAGCAGGTTGGTGATCTGCGGTTGATTGGGCGTGATCTCAAGGCTGCGACGCCAAGCGGAGAGCGCCTGTTCGCATTGCAGTTGGACGGTGCGGCCGTTGGCAATGTACTTGGTCATCATGCAGACACCAAGACCATTGAGTGATGCCGTATCGTCTGGATCGAAGAGCAGGGCAGCCCGGAACTGTTGCATGGATTCATCATACTTTCGTTGCTTGAACAAGGCGTAACCCATGCGTTCGTGTGCCACCGCCGAGGGGAAGTCAGCGATGACCTGTTTGAGTACGATCTTAGCGCGGTCAAAGTTTTCAAGTCGCATGTGTGCTTCAGCAAGTCCCAACAGGATCGGCTCGGTGGGTTCCCCCAGTTCATTGGCCTGGCGGTATGCACGAATCGCTTTCTCGTACAGACTCATCACGTTGTAGGACGAACCGAGATTCGCCCAGGCAGCTTGTGAGTTCTTGTTGAGTTTGGTGGCTTTGAGTGCATAAGGCGCGGCTTCGGCAGCGCGACCGATCTGCAGGTAACAGATCGAAAGGTTGTGGTTGGCTGCAAAGTCTTCAGGATTGATCGCCAATGCGTAGAGAAACGCCTTGATAGCCAGGGGATATTTTTTGAGTAGCTGACGCATGAGTCCCAGGTAATAGTGTGCCTGGAAACTGGTGGGGGCGATGCGGGTGGCTTCCTCGAACTTGGCTTCAGCTAAAGCGTAATCCCCTTGACCGTGATAGATCCGACCTGCCCCGATGTAGGCAGGCAGCAACTTGGGATTCTCCACGATGGCCTGCTCGAATTTGACCAATGCTGATTGGAGATCACCTTTGATGATGTAGGTGTTGGCCTGACTGAGAAGCACCTTGTCATGGGTGAGTTGAGGCTCTGCGGGATCGGTGTTTTGGGATTGCTGCGTGGTGACCTGAGCTTGTTGATTTGCGGCGGGTGCATGGTGGGCGGATGCCGATTGCACCGGTTCAATGACCGTCTCTTTGGGCGGTGGGGGCAGTTTCTTTTTGAGATTCAGGGAGATCGTGCGACAGCCGGCTGTTAAACTCAGCAGTATGAGGCCTCCGGCCAGG
>PAIY01000049.1 GCA_002704825.1 Phycisphaeraceae bacterium | reverse complement strand
GAATTCTGGGCTGCCAAGATCAAGCAAGGCACCGTCCTTTACGAACTGGCAGGCGTCCCCAAGGATGTGGCTCGCTCGGCACTGCTCCGCGTGGCACACAAGATGCCGTTTAAGGTTCGTTTCGTGGAACGTCGCCACGTCTAATCCCCCGGCCCCCCGGAAGTGCTTCTCAGTAAGGGAAGCAATAAGGTGGGGCGGAGGTCGAGATGTGCAACTGATTGAGAAGGATCAGAACGATGAAGGCAAGTGAAATCAAAAAGCTCAGCGACGATCAGATCGAAGCGGAAATCAAACAGACCCGCCGCCAGATCTACGACCTGCGAAGCCAGGCTGTCACTGAGCAGTTGGAAAACCCCGGACAGAAGAGTGTGCTGCGTCGTGACGTGGCCCGTCTGCTTACTGAAAAACGTCAGCGTGAATTAGCTGCGAAAGGTGCATAACAATGGCACAAGCTACTGAAACAACAACTGGACGCGGCCCACTGGTCGGAACCATGACCGGCGTTGTCACCTCGGACAAGCGGGACAAGACCCGCACCGTCGAAGTGAACTACTCCGTCAAGCATGAGAAGTACGGCAAGTACCTTCGTCGCAGTACCCGTTACCAGGTCCACGACGAAAAGAACGAAGCCAAGCTTGGTGATACCGTCCAGATCGCACGTTGTCGCCCCTTGAGCAAGACCAAGACCTTCCGTCTGGTCAAGGTCGTCGAAACCAAGACCCTGTAATCAATCAACAGCACTCAAGTGCGTTGTATGAGGATTTGAACCATGATTCAGCAGGAATCAAGAATTGATGTTGCGGATAACACCGGCGCCAAAATCGCCTATGTGATCCGTGTGCTTGGTCGCTCGACCGGCCACATGCGTCACTCGCGTCCCACCGCCACCATCGGTGACAAGGTCGTGTGCTCGATCAAGAAGTCGCTGCCCGGTAGTGACATGAAGACCGGCACCATTGTCAAGGGTGTGGTCGTCCGCTCCAAGTATCCCGTGCGTCGTGTCGATGGCAGCTATGTCCGCTTCGATCGCAACGCCATCGTCATCATCGACGATAACGGCAATCCCCGTGGGACCCGTATCTTCGGTGCCGTGGCTCGTGAGCTGCGTGAAAAGAACTACATGAAAATCGTATCCCTCGCTTCAGAGGTTGTCTAAGGAATCGGAGTTAACAATGCCACGACACATTCGCAAAGGTGACACGGTGTATGTCCGCTCCGGCTCGGACAAAGGTGCGACCGGCAAGGTGACCAAGGTGCTCGTCGATGACAATCGCGTCGTCGTCGAAGGCGTCAATGTTCGCAAGAAACATATGAAGCCCACCCAGGCCAACCCCCAGGGCGGTATCGTCGAAAAGGAAATGCCCATTCACATTTCCAATGTCAGCCCGCTGGCTAACGACGGCAAGCCCACCCGTGTGAAGTTTGAAACCCGTGCTGATGGTTCCAAGGTCCGTCTTGCAGTTCGCACTGGCGAACAGCTGGGCCCGGAACTCAAAAAGGCCAAGAAATAAGTCATTAACAGCGTGTACCTGTATACAAGCAGGTCATAAGGAAGTCTTGAAATGACAACTCCGCGTCTCAAAGAAAAATTTAAAAACGAGGTCTGCCCCAAGATCAAAGAGCAGTTCGGCATCGATAACCCGATGGCGCTGCCCAAACTTGAAAAGATCGTCCTTAACGTCGGTCTGGGTAAGCAGCTCGAAGGCACCAAGGTCAATGCGACCGCCAAAGAGCAGGTCCTCGCTGACCTGGCAACGATCTCCGGCCAAAAGGCTGTGATGGTCAAGGCCAAGAAGTCAGTGTCAAACTTTAAGGTTCGTGCCGGTTACGAAACCGGTGCGATGGTGACCCTTCGCGGCAGCCGCATGTGGACGTTCTTTGATCGTCTGATCGCCGTGGCCATCCCGCGTATCAAGGACTTTCGTGGTCTGAAGGACAACAGCTTCGACGGTCGAGGCAATTACTCCTTCGGCATCACCGAACAAGGTATCTTCCCGGAAATCGACATGGCCAACGCCAAGTTCCTTCACGGGATGAACATCACCTTCGTTTTCAAGAACTCGACGAACGAAATCACCAAGGAAGCGCTTAAGACAATCGGCATGCCGTTTGTGAAGCGCGACGAGGCATAACGGATAGGAACGACAGATATGGCGTCCAAATCAACCATCACCCGTAACGATAAAGTCAAGGCTTGTGTGGACAAATACGCTGCCAAGCGTAGAGCCCTCAAGGAAGCCGGCAATTACCTGGAACTCCAGAAGCTGCCGCGTGACTCCTCACCGACCCGCGTGCGTAACCTTTGTGCCCTGACCGGCCGCTCACGCAGTGTCTACCGCAAGTTCAAGATTTCCCGTCTCATGCTCCGCGAGTTGGCCTTGCAGGGCAAGATCCCCGGGATGCGTAAAGCTTCGTGGTAAGCACGAAACACTGGACGTTATAAACAAACGAAATTCATTGCACCACTCACGTTGAGTGACTAGCTGACTGGAGAAGCCAAATGGCATTGAGCGACCCGATCGCCGACATGCTGACCCGAATCCGCAACGCGGTACGCAACCGCTCAGAGCGCGTCGACTGCTTGAACAGCAAAGTCTGTTCCGGCATCGCCAACGTGCTTAAGCAAGAGGGTTACATCAACGACTACGCCGTCATCGAAGATGGACGTCAAGGTATCCTTCGCATTGAGCTCAAGTACGGCCCCCATGGTGAACAGGTGATCAACGCCATTCGCCGTGAGTCCAAGCCCGGCTGCCGCGTGTACAAGAAGGTCAAAGAATTGCCCCGTCCCCTCGGTGGCCTTGGTATCGCTATCGTGAGTACACCCGCTGGTGTACTTTCCGATCGCCTTGCCCGGGACCAGAAGGTTGGCGGCGAGCTTCTGTGCACTGTCGAGTAAAAAAAACGTATTCCCCGTCCCTGTCCGTTCGATGCCGGTGATGTGAACCGGGTCAGCAGGGCAACGGCTAACAACCGAGGGCTGCTTGAAATAAGCCTGTTCGGAAGGAAATAACAAATGTCACGTATCGGTAAACAACCCATCACCATCCCAAGCGGGGTCAAGGTCACGACCAACGGTTGTGAAGTCTCCGTTCAGGGCAAAGGTGGCACACTCACCTTCACCCACAAACCGCAGATCACTGTCGCGGTCGAAGGCGACACCATCAACGTCACCCGCGATAACGATTCGCGTGAATCCAAGGCGCTGCATGGCCTGACCCGTTCGCTGGTCTTCAACATGATCGTCGGCGTCACCGATGGCTATGAAAAGAACCTCGAAATCAACGGTGTGGGTTGGAACGCCCAGGTCAAGGGTCGCGAAGTGCACCTGAACGTCGGCTTTGCGGACACCCGTATTGTCGGTATTCCCGAAGGCGTCACCGTCACCGTCGAAGGCAATAAGATCAAGGTCGTCGGCCCCAACAAGCAGTTGGTCGGCCAATGTGCTGCCCAGATCCGTTCGCACAAGAAACCCGAACCCTACAACGGCAAGGGCATCAAGTACTCCGACGAAGTCATCCTCCGTAAGGAAGGCAAGGCTCTGGCAGGTTAAGGCCGCTAGCTGAAGCCGCATAAAACAACCTGGTCCTGCTTTACATTGCGAGCAGGTAAGGAAGGTTAAAACGATGAAACAACACAAGATCAAAACACTCCGTCGCGCTCGTCGCAAAACCGGTACCCGCAAGAAAATCTTCGGTGATACCCAGCGTCCGCGTCTGACCGTTTACCGTTCCTTGAAGGAAATCTACGCTCAGATCATCGACGATATGGACGGCAAGACCCTGGTGGCCTGGTCCTCCAAGCAAGCCAAGCTCGGTAACGGTGGCAATATTGCTGCTGCAACCGAAATCGGCAAGCAGTTGGCTGAGAAAGCCGTTGCAGCTGGGATCACCCAGGTCCAGTTCGACCGTAACGGCTTTAAGTATCACGGTCGCGTCAAGGCGCTGGCCGACGGTGCCCGCGAAGGCGGACTGAAGTTCTAACCCCCGGAAGTTTCCCCAGTGAATTTGGTCACTGATGGACACTCCGACAGAAAGAAGACCTGGACTTGAGATGCCCAGGCAATAGAAAGTAATTCAAATGGCTGAATTTCTCGAAGACTCGTCAAAGACGCTTGAATCCACCACGGTGTACCTGTGGCGCAACGCCAAGGTTGTCAAGGGTGGTCGTCGCTTCTCCCTGAGTGCACTGGTTGTGGTCGGTGACCGCAACGGTAGCGTTGGGATTGGTTACGGCAAGGCTGCTGGTGCTCCTGCTGCCATCGAAAAGGCACAGAAGAATGCTCGCAAGTCGCTGACCAAGGTTGTCCTCAAGGACGGCACCATCCCTCACGAAGTGACCGGCAAGTTCTGTGCATCCAAGATCAAGCTTATCCCCGCTGCCCCGGGTACTGGTGTCAAAGCCGGTGCTTCCGTGCGTGCTGTATTGGAAATGGCTGGCGTCAAGGATTGCATGACCAAGAGTCTCGGCTCAGCCAACCAGAAGAACCTGGTCAAAGCCACCATGCTCAGCCTGCTTCAACTTCAGTCCAAGGACACCATTGCCAAGCTGCGTGGTGTGGATCTTGGAATCACCGAAGTGGAAGAAAAGATCGAAGCTGGTATGCGTTACCTGCCCCAGACCTCCAGCACCGAAAAGGCCAAGGCCCCGGTGAACAAAGTCGGACAGAAGAATGCCAAGGGTGGTGGTGGTCGTGGTCGCGGCGGTCGTGGCCGTGGTCGTGGTGGTGACGAGGCACAGGCTGCTGATCAACAACAGCAGGGCGGCGAAGAAGCACCCAAGACCCAAGCTCCGGCAACGGAAGCTCCGGCCGCTGAAGCCAAGCCCGCAGAAGGCGAATCCAAGTCCGCCGAATAAGATTTGGACTATTGTTTTTTGGATAAATTGTCCCAGGCTAAGGCCATGGGATTTGAAAAGATACATCATTCCGGATAGTTTTACTGATCCGGTCAGGAGCTTACCCAGCCATGATGATTCACGAAATTACTGAAAAAGTCGGCCGTCACAAAAAGCGTAAGCGCGTAGGCCGTGGTCCGGGTTCGGGTCTGGGCAAGACCTGTGGCCGTGGTCACAAGGGTGCAGGCAGTCGTGCCGGCTACTCCAAGAAGGCAGCACACGAAGGTGGCCAGATGGCTTTCTTCCGCCGCATTCCCAAGCGTGGCTTCTCCAATGCGATGTTCCGCACCGACTATGCCATCGTCAATATTCAAGACCTTGCCAAGCGTTTTGAAGACGGTGCCGAAGTCAACCCGGACATGCTCGTCAAGGCCGGTTTGATCCGCAACACCAAGGACCCTGTCAAGGTCCTCGGGCAGGGCGAACTGTCCAAGAAGTTGACCGTGACAGCTGCCAAGTTCAGCGAATCGGCCAAGGCCAAGATCACCGCTGCCGGTGGTACTGCCACCGAAGCCTGAAATGACTAGTTTGAATTGACCTCTAGGGGTCCGATGATCCCGGTAAGATCCGGGGGATAACGATGCTTCAAGCCTTCCTGAATATCTGGCGAATTAACGAGCTGCGTAACAAACTTTTGTTCACGTTGGGCATGCTCGCCATCTACCGCATTGGTTTCTTCATTCCATTGCTTGGTGTGGACCAGAGTTCGTTGTCGGCTTTTGCAGAAAAGTCCCAGGACACCGCGATGGGCAACCTGATCAGTTTCGTCGGTATCTTCACCGGCGGTAACTTCAGCCAATCGACTATTTTCGGTCTTGGCATCATGCCCTACATCTCGTCATCCATTATCTTCCAGTTGCTTGGCACGGTGGTCCCGAGCTTCCAGCAACTGCAGAAGGAAGGACCGGCGGGGCGGCAGAAGATCGTCGAATACACCCGTTATGGCACGGTGGCTTTGGCAATCGTGCAGGGTTGGTTCTGGCTGAGCTTCATCCAATCCAACCAGCTGGTTTATCCTGAGTACTCAGGCACGTTCATGTTCGTGCTCTCCGGCTTGCTGGCGTTGACCGCCGGTGCCGTGTTCCTGATGTGGCTCGGTGAACAGATTGATAAATACGGCATCGGTAACGGTGCTTCGCTGATCATCACCGCAGGGATCATCGCCGGGATGCCCGGTGCCATCGGCATCATCGCCGAAGGCTTCTCGATGACCGGTGATCAAGGCTCTTATACCCCATGGACCGTGATTCTCCTGCTGGCTGCTTTCATCACTGTGGTAGCGGGCTCGATTCTCATCACCCAGGGCCAGCGTCGCATCCCAATTCAGCAGGCCAAGCATACCCGCGGTCGTCGCGTTTATGGCGGTCAGAAAAGCTATCTCCCGCTGCGTGTGAATCATGGTGGCGTGATGCCCATCATCTTTGCTTCGTCATTGATGATGTTCCCCAGCCTGCTTTTCGGCTGGCTTGTCGGTGTCTTTGAAGGTAACAGCTTCTGTGTCTTCCTTGACCGAAACTTCCGTGATCCCCTGAGTTTCCCATATCTGGCGTCTTACGTCGGCATGATCTTCTTCTTCGCTTACTTCTGGACCACCGTCCAGTTCCAGCCCAAGGAGATGGCCACCCAGCTTCGTGACCATGGCAGCTTTATCCCAGGTCTGCGTCCGGGGCCGCGTACCGCCGAGTATCTTGAAACGGTCATGGAACGCATCACCTATGTCGGTGCAGGTTTCCTGGCAGTCATCGCTGTCATCCCCAGTGTGGTGGCAGGTTACTTTGAAATTCCCTTTGCCGTCACCAGTTTCCTCGGTGGCACGGGTCTGCTGATCGTCGTCAGTGTCATGCTCGATTTCGTCCAACGAATCGAAGCCGGACTGATGATGCGTAACTACCCGGGCTTCCTGGCAGGAGCAGGGGGCAAAGGTCCCAAGATTCGAGGCAGCCGTCCTTCCTGATCATTTTCATCAAGAATTCGGCTCAATTGAGACTTGGCATAGACAGGCTTTTTTGATATGATTCTGGGCTCTGCAAAATTTGCAGGCTTAGTGAAGCAAAGTCAGGCCCGGAAACATGGCGATTAAACGCAAAACGCGAGAAGAACGCGACAAAATGCGTGCAGCAGGACGAATCGTCCATAAGGTGCTGCAACACTGTCGGGAAAACTGCAAGCCCGGTGTCACCACCAAGGAGCTTGACGACTCAGCGTACGAAGTGTTTACCGCAGCTGGTGGTCGTGGATTGTTTAAAAACTATCCGACCTACAAGCCCGGTGAAGGATTTCCAGCAAACCTCTGCATCTCGGTTAACGAGGTGGTGGTTCACGGGATTGCTGATGATTACAAAATCAAGGACGGCGACATTGTCGGTTTCGACTGTGGCGTCCAGCTTGATGGTTGGTGCGGCGATTCGGCGACCACGGTGATGGTTGGCAACGTTGCCCCGGAAGTTCGCAAACTCTGCGAAACCACCGAAGCCATTCTCATGGCTGCCATCGAAAATATCCGCCCTGGCCGCAAGTGGAGCCAGGTCGCACGGATCATGCAGAACATCGCCGAGCGTGAAGGCTACGGCGTGGTGAGGGACTTTGTTGGTCACGGCATCGGGCAGGATATGCACGAAGACCCCAAGGTCCCCAACTTCGTTAGCAGAGATCTGCTGATGAATGACATCGAACTCCGCGAAGGGATTGTCCTGGCCGTTGAGCCGATGTGCAATCTCGGGACGGATAAAGTCAGAACACTGGCTGACGGTTGGACTGTGGTAACGGTCGACAAAAAGCCCGCTGCTCACTACGAGCACACCATTGCTGTGACCGCCGATGGCTGTGAAGTTCTGACTGACGGCAATTGAAAAACAGGCCTTGAGACAGGCGGAAAGAGAGTAGCCAGACAATGGCGAAAGAAGACAAAATTCAGGTAGACGGCGAAGTGCTCGATGCATTGCCCAACGCAATGTTCAAAGTCAAGCTGGACAACGGCCACGAAATTCTGGCCCAGATCTCCGGCAAAATGCGTATGCACTACATCCGAATTCTCCCTGGTGACAAGGTGACCGTGGACATCAGTCCTTATGACCTGACCCGTGGTCGAATTATTTATCGTCAGTAATGCCCCTGTTGGGATACTGACCTAAGCGAGGTAGAACCATGAAAGTTCGCTCCAGCGTTAAACGAATCTGTGAAAACTGCAAGATCATCCGCCGTAAAGGCGTGATCCGCGTGATCTGCACCAACCCCAAGCACAAACAGCGTCAAGGCTAACCCCCGGAAGCTTACCAAGCACAAACCGGTTGGTTAAAAGCCAGCGTCTATGAGAATAGAAGGAAAGCAACATGCCCCGTATTGCAGGCACAGACATCCCGGATAACAAGCCCATCCGTATCGCACTCCGCTACGTCTTTGGTGTCGGTCCCAAGATCGCCGAAGACCTGCTTCAGGAAGTCGGTATCGAAGGCCACGTCCGCGCCAACACCCTCACCGAAGAACAGTGTGCTCAGATCTCCAACGTGATCGAAGCCAAGTTCCTCGTCGAAGGTGCACTCCGTCGCCAGATCTCGCAGAACATCGGCCGTTTGCGTGACATTCGCTGCTATCGCGGTGATCGTCATCGTCGTGGCCTGCCTGTTCGCGGTCAGCGTACACAAACCAATGCCCGTACACGTAAGGGTCGTAAGAAGACCGTTGCTGGTAAGAAGGGCGTCAAGGGTCAGAAGTAATCTGGCATTGACAGGTTGGACCGGGTTGCTGTTAACACCTGGTTCAAGCACCGATCTGGTTCGCCGACTCTCCGACGGACCAGGGAGCAAGAAAGAAGAAGGAACACATGGCAAAGAAGACCAAAAAAGTTCGCAAGAATGTCTCGCGTGGCATCGCCCACATCAAGGCGACATTCAACAACACCATCGTCACCATCACCGACATGAACGGCGAAACGCTCTGTCAGGACTCCGCCGGTTCAACCGGTCAGAAGGGTTCGCGTAAGAGCACACCGTTTGCCGCGACACGTGCCGCCGAATCCTGCGCCACCAAGGCCAAGAAGTTCGGCATGCAGACTGTTGAAGTCCGCGTCAAGGGCGCCGGTGCCGGTCGTGAATCTGCTGTGACCGCTCTGCAGGCTGCCGGCCTCAAGATCACCGCTGTCGAAGATCACACCCCGATCCCGCACAACGGTTGCCGCCCCCGCAAGCGTCGCCGCGTCTAATCCCAAACCGCCTGCGGTTTAATGCTCTCATGTTGATCGATTGTCTTTGATCAATGAGCGAAACAGACGAACGACTTTTAAGTTACATACTCACCCCGCTGACACAGAAGCTTGATTGAGGATTGCCAACAACCTCAATATAAAGCGTGAAGTCGGTGGATATCCTTCAAAGGATTGTTGGCAAACGGAGACCGTTTTATGCGTATCAGATGGCGCAATCTCGAACTGCCCAGCCGCGTTGTGGCAGATGAAAAGTTCACCTCGGAAACCTACGGCAAGTTCACCGTGGAACCCTTCGAGCGTGGTATGGGTACGACCATTGGTAACTCACTGCGTCGTATTCTCCTCTCAAGCCTGGAAGGTGCTGCCTGCACAAGCGTCAAAATCGCCGGTGCCAGCCACGAATTCTCCAGCCTTGAAGGTGTGACCGAAGATGTCACCGACATCATCCTCAACATTAAGAACCTGATTGTCTCCAGCGAATCTGACGAACCCAAGACCCTGCGTTTGTCCGCAGAAGGTCCTGGTGAAGTCACCGCTGAACTCATCGAAGCTGACACCTCCGTCACCATTGTCAACAAAGATCTGATCCTGTGTACCCTCACCAAGCAGATCGACTTTGACATGGAACTGAAAGTTGAAAAGGGTCGTGGTTACGTCCCGGCATCCGAGCAGTACCAGTCCGGCGAAGACCAGGAAGTCGGTGTCATCCCCGTTGATGCCATCTACAGCCCCGTCGTCCGCGTCCGCTACAAGGTCGAAGACACCCGCGTGGGTCAGAAGACCAACTATGACAAGCTGACCCTGGAAATCTGGACCAACGGTACGATCAGCCCCGAAATGGCATTGGTCGAAGCTGGCAAGATCCTGCGTAAGCACCTGAATCCGTTCGTCCAGTACTTCGAAATCGGCAAGGAAACCGCCAGCGAAGCCGCTGCCGCCGCTGCCCGTGTCGACGAAGACTTGATCCGTAAACTGCAGATGCCCATCAGCGAACTGGAAATGTCCGTTCGTGCAAGCAACTGCCTCGAATCAGCCAAGATGAATACCGTTGCTGAACTGGTTCAGCAGACTGAAAGTGATTTGTTGAAGGTTCGCTCCTTCGGCAAGACCTCGCTCCGCGAAGTCCGCCGCAAGCTGACCGAACTGGATTTACACCTGGGCATGGAGTTGCCCGAAGAACTGCGTCAGCGCATTAAAGCCGACTCAGTCATCTGAGATTTTTGAGATTAATGAACACCGACAGGCTTGATGCCTGACGGGGAGGATAAAACCATGCGACATAGAGTAGGTGGATTCAAACTCGGACGTGACACGGAACATCGTAAAGCGATGTGGCGTAACATGGCCATTTCCCTGCTGACCCACGGCCAGATCACGACAACGGTTCCCAAGGCCAAGAGCCTCAAGCCATTCGTCGAAAAGCTCATCACCCTCGCCAAGAAGGGTGACCTGGCTTCCCGCCGTCGCGTCATCCAGCAGATCGGCAACCCCATCATGGTCAAGTTTGATGAAGACCCCGATGTCAGCCGTAACAAGTACGGCGAACTCGTCGACGGTCCCAAACTCGTCAAGCGTTTGTTTGACGTGATTGGCCCGCAGTTCGCTGACCGCAACGGTGGCTACACCCGCATCGTCCGTCTGGGCAAGCACCGCATCGGCGACGCCGGTGATCTCTGTGTGATCCAACTCGTCGGCGATGAGTCCGGCCCACAGGTCTCCGGCCAATACAGCCGCCGCCGCGACAAGTGCAACAAGCGCATGGAATTCGCTGCCAAGATCCGCAAGGGTGCCAAGGCAGAAGCCGCCCCCAAGGAAGAAACCCCAGCAGCCCAAGCCCCGGAAGCACCCGCAGCTGAAGAAAAGACAGAAGAATAAAACCGAGCCCTAAGGCACGGCACGAAAACAAAAACCCTCATCATGTGGCAAACATGGTGAGGGTTTTTTATTGTTGCCTTTTCCCTGCGCAGATATAATCCAATCATGGTCACCATGAATGATATCCGATCTCGACGCAGTGATATCCTCGCCATTGCCAATCGCCATGGTGCACATCGTGTCCGCGTATTCGGTTCGGTGGTCACCGGAAAGCAGAACCCTGATAGTGATCTGGACTTACTTGTCGATCTCGACGAAACCCGATCATTGCTCGATCAAATCGCGCTGGCTAATGAGTTACAGGATTTGCTGCATTGCAAAATTGATGTGGTTGACGATCAAGCCGTCTCGCCAAATATCAAGCAAGGCATTCTCGCTGAGGCGGTCGAGTTGTGAAAGAAGATCGTCCCTATCTGGAACACATCCTCCAATCGATCAACAAGGTGCAATCCTATACGCTTGAAGGTAAAGAGTATTTTCTACAGGACACCAAAACGCATGATGCTGTTATCCGCAATTTCGAGATCATTGGCGAAGCCGTCAAACAACTCAGCGATTCTGTCAAAGCCAAACAACCCCACATCCGTTGGCGTGACATAGCAGGTTTACGTGATATCCTGATCCACAATTATATGGGCGTGAATTTGTACCGTGTGTGGAATGTGATCGAAAAGGATTTGCCATCGCTCAAGGAAGCGGTCGAAATGTTATTGCATATTCCTGCTTGAAATGAAATTGGCGGTTTCAAATCCGAAGCGCAACACGGGGTAGTTTGGCGTTTTTAAAAACGTAGAATGTCCCCTTTTCTCATCCCTTTTCTCATCTGTCCCCTTTTCTCATCTCCCTTTTCTCATCCCAGCTGAAGAAAAGACAGAAGAATAAAACCGAGCCCTAAGGCACGGCACGAAAACAAAAAACCTTATCATGTGGCAAACATGGTGAGGGTTTTTTATTTACATGTTGATGCTGACATGCGAGGATGAATTGCATAGTTTGGGGAACTTGCGTTCAATCCAGGGATGAACGTAAAGCTCAAAGAATCGTGTACTCAATGCAAGTAAACTCATCTGATAAATCCCGGAAAATACAAACGGATTTATATTAATGATCCCCATAATCAGACTGGCACTGGATAGAATCATTGGGCCCCAATAGAAGAACCCTAAGCCCAATCGTCTTAGTTTATCTTTCGTCTCTTTGTTCTTTTTCTTGCCCAAACCATAGGCATATACAGAAAACTGAAATTGAAACCAAAGAAAAAGAATAACAATGCAAAATTTCAGATGTTTCCAGAAAAATACTTGTATTGTCAGGTCAGAATTGGGATCAAAGAGCACCGGCCAAATGAAGACATTGGGAATGCTGGCAAGGACTAAGGCCATACTGCAGACAAGCTTTCGATCCAAAGCTTCGATGATTTGTTTGAATTGATGAATGGTCAATGGTACCCCGCGGAGTGCAATTTTGAATTACAGTATAGACGTGGGTAAAAACATGAGCAACAGTCATTACTCGCTTGGCACACACTTCTAACTGACTATATTCATTTACAACTTTTTCTAGTTTTAGGTGTTTCTATTGAAAAGTATTTATCTGGACTGTGGCGCTTCGGTCCGTGATTCTTCATTGGTGACCTGTCCGCAATGTGGGGAGTTTTTCCCTGAACGCAAACGCGGTCGATTCTTTATTGTCGCTAGGGTGCGGTAAATGGGACATTCTAAATTACCCGGGAGAGATAAGGTGTGATGCTTAATGGTTGCGGTTTTTTGGGGAGGCATGTGGTCAATGTGTTTCTTGGGTATTTCATCAGCCATGCCAACCATCACAAGAATGACTTGATTGAATTGAAATACATGGCGTAAATCCTGCGAACCATGTTGCTTTGTCGGTCATCATTTCCTCAAAAATATTCGCAGCATCAGAATCATAGGTGAAGATTTTTGTCTACAATGAAACGCACTGTCCGGAGCGATTCCGCATGCCGGGCTGAGTGTTGGTTTGTTTATCTTCAGTTTATTGCAGTCGGGGGAATCATGAAGTTTGTTTGTTCTTTGCTTGTTGCTTGCGGTTTGTTTTTTGGACTTGTGGGCTGTGAGACGACGCCTGTGGTCAGGACGCAGCCTTCGGGTGTTTGTGTCTTGAAGCATGCAGGGGAGATGCCGCGCCAGAAGCTGCGTTACACCTTTGCCAAAGGGCAGATGGAAAAGCTCGATTGCACCGACAAGCTCCTGTTGCAACAGCATATCAGTCATTACGGCCACATTTTTTTATTCCCTTCTTTACGCTATGTGCTTCTGGTCAAGGTACGCGACACGTTGCCAGATGGGACCGTGAAAATCGTCTTCACGCTCGACTTTATTCAGGCACTTGATCACGATAACAACCCGGTGACAGTGAAAATCAAACCGTTGCTCGCGGAATTGCCACAGATATCAGGTTCCTTCTTACATACACAGATTGGCAAAGTCAAAGACATTCAGTTTGCAGTCGAGACGGGTGAAGAAGAAGAAGGTATTGAAGCGGTTAAGTTCATGATCAGGCATATTCTCGAGAATATGAGATGCCTGTTGCCTCAAGAGCCGGTGGGGATTGGGGCGACATGGACATACCATTTGCCCGCTCTCAAAGAGACGTTCAACACTTCCACCCAGGTTCGCGTCACTTTGGTTGGCTTCAAAGGCAGCAATGCGTTGTTGAAGTTTTCATTCTACGAGACCGTTGAGAATCGCCACTTCCAGGAAGATGGCATGAAGTTTGAACTCATACGCCACATTGTCCACGGGCAAGGTGAAAGCCAGGTGAGTCCAACAAGTATTGTGCCGGCCATGCAGTATAAGAGTCGGATTCTGCAGCGTATTGGCGTGAAAGAACATGGCGTGGAAATCAATATCACTCATGAAGGACAGGAAGATCTCAAGATCACCCCTTACGCTGATCTATGATACTTGATCAAAGTAACTGCTTATCTCATGACTTTGAGATTGAACATCGCTTGATGTCTATGAACGACAAATGCATTGGGGGAACCGATGACAGAGATCGCCACCCAGACCGTTGAATCTGATGATCCGTTGTTGGGCGTCGCGGAGTCCGTTTCGGAGTTGGATGAAAGCCAACTGCTCCTGTTGAAGCAGAAGGTGTTGGCATTTACCGGTCAATGCGTCAACTCCGCCCGTTCCAGTATCCGACTGGTTTATTACAGTCTTGCTTTGATACTCTGTGTCGCAGCCTTGGCAACGGTGTATTTCAATTTTCAGGGCCATCATTACCGCACGACATTGATCCTGCTGGTACTCGGGCCAGCCATGTTGTTATTGCTTGGGTATTGGAAGTTGCTCAAGATGCTTACGTCTCTGCCGGATCAGGTCAATGATGTGGTGACACGTGTTCTTGAGATGAAATCGGTTTACCGTGAGAAATTGCCCAAGGTTTATGAACTTCGCAAAGGTGTGATCGGCCGCGCCAAGTTGTACTGGTTTTTAGGGCGCGTTTTGCGTGATGGGATCAAACTTCTCAAAGACGGCAGGGATTTACCACGCAGTTTCTTCATGCTTGCCATTCTTGGTAATCCAATTTTCTGGGTGTCACTGACCGTTTGCCTTTTGGCTTCTTATGCCTTTTCCGCGTTGACACTCATGGCGATTGGGCTTCATTTCGTGACGGGGATATAGTCAACACAACGGTAAGGTGATCACCTTTTGCAGACTTATCCCAGCACGGAAAAGTCTGCAAATAAAGCATAAATCGTTGCAACGGCGATGAGCAGGGCGATGCCGCCAGGGACCGCAAAACGCCACGGGGTGATGTCGACTTCACCAGTGTGTTGATGCTCCCATGCTTGGGCGGTTGGGGCGAGCTTGCCGATGATGAGCATGATCACAAGCAGTCCGATGAAGACCAGTCCCAGGAAGTGGTAGTCATTGATCAGGTCGCCTGCAATGGTCTTGGCAGCATCTTGTGTGAAACTGAGTGTGACGTATGCTACGCCGTTCTCGTCAGCCTGCGTGACACCATTCGGATTCACCAGGGCATAGCCTTGTTGCTTAAGCAACGGCTCGACTTGTGCCAATGGTTTTTCCAATTGCGTCGTCACCTGCTTGGTTCCGATGGGGACGAAGTAGCCGGTGGCAATGATCAACAGCCCTGCGATCAAACCGACTTTGGCAGCAATGGGGGGCACACGCTTGGTCAGTAAGCCCATGATCACCACCGCGAAAATCGGGATGAAATACAGACCGTTCATTTTCTGGAGATAGGCAAAGATACTCGATTGGCCGATGAGCATTGGCGCGACTGCGACAGCAACGATGGCAATGATAATGCCGAACACACGCCCGGAACGTACCACCTGTTGTTCAGTCGCATCCCGCTTAAAGACGTTCTGATACAAGCCGATGGAAAAGAGTGTACACGCGCTGTTGAGCGCGGAGTTAAACGAACTGAGAATTGCGCCGACCATCACGGCAATGAAAAAACCGGTTAACGGGGCAGGCAGGACATCGCGCACCAGTCGACCATAGGCCATGTCATTTCGCATGCCTGCATCACCCGCATACAGGTGATAAGCAATGATACCCGGGAGAACCAGATACAACGGGCCAAGTAATTTCAACGCGCCACAGAGAATCACACCTTTCTGACCTTCACGCAGATTGCTTGCGCCGAAAGTCCGTTGGATGATCTGTTGGTTGGTGGTCCAGTAGAACATGTTCAGCAGGAAAACACCGGTGAAAACCGTGCCGAATGGCACTTCCTGTGTCGGGCCGCCGATGGAATTGAATCGATCGGGATTGGTTTTGATAACCGTTTGCAGACCATCAAGCATGCTACCGGCATCGCTGACTTTGGTTAAGCCGAAGTAGACGATCAGCATACCGCCAGTGAGTAAGCCAACGCCGTTAAGTGTATCGGAGACGGCAACGGATCGCAGGCCACCCCAGAGGGCATAGACTGAACCAACAAGTCCGACGAACGCTGCCGTCGATGCGATGAGCAGAAAGTCGTTGTTGATGCCGGTGAGTTTCTGCAGATCAACCATCTCGCTGAGTCCGCGTGCGCCGGTGTACAAAATGATTGGCAGCAGAATCCCCGCGTACGCAAAGAGGAAGATGACCGTGGTGATGGTTTGCGTGCCATGATCAAAGCGTTCTTCCAGAAGTTGCGGGACGGTGGTGATCCCACTCTTGAGATAGCGTGGCAGGAAGAACAAAGCCATGAACACCAGCGCAACCACCGCGCCGACTTCCCATGCCATGACACTCAAACCGTCCTTGTACGCGGAGCCGTTGAGTCCGACCATCTGCTCGGTGGAAAGGTTGGTCAATAGCAATGAGCCGGCAATGACAACACCACCCAGCGAGCGTCCGCCCAGGAAGTATCCGGTGGACGTTGCGTGATCGTCTTTGTGTGTGATCAGCCATGTGAGTATGCCAACGAGCGCGGTGAAAAAGACGAATGAGATGATGACCATGAGATGTTTCCGTGCGAGCGAAAGAAAGGGTGTGGACGTGCTATTTGATTCTAACGCGCCGCAGGGATAGGACGAAGTCGTTTTTAATTTTCAGTACGTTGTATCACGGCATTTCTTTGCCGGTCATGATCTGATAAATCTTGCGGGGGACCTGGGTGTTATCGAAGTTGCCTTCGAAGTGTTGGGCACCGACACCGATGGCGGAGATGGGTACGTCTGCAGCACTGTGCCCATGCGTGGTGAATCGGTAGCCGGCTGCGTTGGCAGAGAGTTTGAGGAACGCTTCGGTGAAATCGTTGTTCTTGCCGTGATTGTGAACGATGCGTTGTCCGTCGAGCAGGGCTTGCCAGGCCTTTTGCAGGAATGCGATGTTCTTTTCCGGTTGCTCATCGATGCCGAAATGGATCTGCGCCATCTGGTATGCGGTTTTGAAATCCGCCTTTTTTTCGACGAGTTGTTTGAGCTTGGTTTTGAAATGATCGTAGCTGGTGGTCTGCGATGCCAGGTAGGTCGGATTGGGGTGGCCGTCATGTTGCATGCCACCGGTTTCGTGGTCGGCAGTGATGACAATGAGCGTGTCGTTGGGATGCTTGTTGTAAAAGTCCAACGCAGCTTTGATGGCATGATCCAACGCGATGACTTCATGCGCCATGGTGCGGACGGCGTTGCCATGACCTGCCCAGTCGATCATGCCACCTTCGACCATCATGAAAAAGCCCTTGTCATTTTCGAGTAGTCGGATGGCATGTTCGGTGAACGTTGCCAGCGAGATGTCATTGCTCATGCGGTCGGCTTCCCAGGGCAGGGGGCGTCTGTCGCTGTCCATTCGTTCGTTAAAGGCAATGACACGTTGACCAGGTTTGGCGTCAATGAGTGCTTGTCGCGAACGGGTGATATGAAAGCCGTTTTGTGCTGCGACCTGGAGATTATCAATGCCGTTGGCAGACTTGCCGGACAAGCCACCACCAGCAAAATACGCAAACGGACTGGCTGCCAATTCCTGCGAAATCTGGAAGACCATGTTGCGTGACGGTTGATGGGCATAGAAGCATGCAGGCGTCGCGTGATCGAGGGTGACGGATGTGAGGATGCCGACTTTGACGCCAGCTTGGTGGACATGTTCAGCGAGTGTGGTGAGTTTGGTCTGCTTGTCCGGCGCCATGCAGATCACGCCGTTGTTGGTTTTGACACCACAGGCCAAGGCGGTTCCCGCCGCCGCCGAGTCGGTGATGCTCGCATTGGCCGAGTGCGTCTGGAGGAATCCCTGAACCGGCAGTTGATCCATCTCAAGTTTTGCGTTGGCATCACCGGTCACGCCGACGAGATACTGCTGCCCGACTTCGCGTTGCAGCGGCCCCATTCCGTCACCAATAAAGTAGAACACATACTTGGCGCGGTCCTGAGCGTGAACGGACTGCACGCATAGGAGCATCACAAACAGACAGGTGATGCGACTGATTTTTAAAACGGTCAAGGAGCTCGGTTGCATGATGATCTCATCTTGTTCGACAAGTTGGAAAAGCGCTATTGTACTTCACAAGCGCAGCGTGAACATGTTGGCGATGTGTGAAAAACCAGAACCTTGTCAACGGTTGATATCACTGACTTAAAATCGGTAGACTCAATGAGCCAAAAGGCGTGTCCGCATCGAGCTTGCCAGACAAGGTGTAGCTGGCGTTACCACCCTTGATGATGTTCAGCGCACCGAGTCCAAGACTCATCGCATTAAACGAGACCGGGATTTGCAGACGTTGTGCTTGACCTTTACCAAAACGCACCGGCTTGGTGATCCTGGAACTGACGACGTTCTTGCCACCGACTGCAAAGCCGTAGTCCAATCCCTTCATCGTGAGGCCAAAATCGTTGAGGTTGGTGATGTCCAGATCAATCGTCGCGGTGGTCTGCGACAGCGAGACCTTATCCCACTTGACGTTGGCGATCGACACCTTGGGCACCATGGGGATCGGCAATTCACCCTGCTTTTTCAGGGGTAAACGCACATCACCAATCCCAGGCACCTTAGTCGAAAACGTCGCGTTGACCTGGTAGGGCACCACCTGTCCGGGCTTGATGCCTGAAGCCAATTGCAGTAGGGAGGCATAGGTCACCTTGACGGGGACATGGAGTGTCGAGGAGCTGCCTGCGGGGATGGCTTTGTCGGAGGTGATCTTGCCGGAGACGAAGTCGACTTGTTGTGTTGCCAGCGCGTAATCCAGATTGACATTGGGGATCGCAACCGAATACGGATTGTTCACCTGCACCGCCATGTCCACGGTGGCATCGCTGAGTGATAAATCCGCAATGGAGACCGACTGCAATTGGGCGGTCGGTTTGGGTATGCCATCAAGAACTTTGCTGAGCGTCTCGCAGCCCGTTAATGCGATCATGGCCAGTGAAAGAATCAAGACAGTGAGGATGGTGCGAGTGGTTGCGAACATGAGGAATTCCTGACAATGAGGTAGGGTTGGTTTTGCGAAACTCAGTTACCATCATGATACGACTTTGCGATTCAGATGCCATGCGCTTTGACGATTTGGCAGGGGGTGTTCGCTGGCGTATGGTGTTGGTTTGAGATCGGGAGGATGCGCGATGGCCAAATTGGAAGACGAACTTGCCAAACTCAATGAACTGGATTTGTCTGATCCCGATGAGGCGGATGCTGTGAGTAAGGTGCTCAGTCGGGCGTTGGCTGGTAAGAACAATCATCTGATTGCCCGGACTGCGACCTTGATTGGTGAACAGAAACTCGAATCGCTGCTCCCCAAACTTGAACATACTTTTGAACGTATGTTTCCAACCGCATCACGGGCGGATAAAGGTGGCAGCGCGATGACCGCCTTGGCCAAGTCGATGACACTGCTTAACAGCCAGGCATCGGAACTCTTTGCTGCAGGCTCACGGCATGTTCAGATGGAGCCGGTCTACGGCGGGAAGATTGATGTCGCCGATCACCTGCGGGGCTGGTGTGCCCAGGGGTTGGCTCAGACAGGCGATCCTGATGCCCTGACCCATATCGCGGGACTTCTGGCTGACCCTTGCCCGCAGACCCGGTTGGCAGCAATCAAAGCTGTGGAAATCTCCGGCAGGGCGGATGTCGGCTTGCCTCTGTTAATGCTCAAAATCGCCCAGGGTGATCCCGAGCCGCAGGTGTATGGCCAGTGTGTCACCGCGATCCTGCATCTGGGCGGCGCATCGGGCGTTGAATGGTTCAAGCCACTGCTGAATCACGACGACCCATCCGTGGTCGAGCAGGTGCTTTTAGCCATCGGTCAGTCACGGGACATCTCGCTAAGCGACTTATTGATTGACTTTTATGAACGATCCCTCGAGCCTGATATCCAGAAGTCCGCCTTACTTGCCATGGCCATGCTTCGCTCCGAGAGCACACTGACCTACCTGGAAGACCTCGTGATTGATGGCAGCGAACGGGCCGCGGATCAGGCGATTGATGCGTTGGGTATCTACCACTATGACAAGGTTTTAAAGCAGAAATTGACCGAATACTGCACGGATCGAGACGACCGGTTTCTGATCCAGAAGATCCAAGCCATTTTCGATCAATGAGATTCAGCCCATGCAGGTTTGAAAATTCTCAGTCCCATCCCAAACAGCCAAACACCTTGCAAAGTCGGTAAGTTCTTGCAAATTCGAGATTTTTACGTCCATATGGACTTATTATCTTGGATTTGAATCTGAAATTTTGTTTACTCTAGTTGACAGTCGAACAAAGCAGCGCCTATGCTTAATGAAAGCTTTCATTGTTGGAACTAAAGGTTTCATGAGTGCAGACTAAAGCTTTCATTGTAAGAAATTGGATATTGGCCCATGGTAAGAACACGTAACAGACCGACATTAAAGGACGTAGCCAAATTGAGCAATTGTTCGATCGCGGTGGTTTCGACCGTGGTCAACAATGCCAAGGGCAATACGTTGGTCAGTAATGAGATGCGTCAGCGTGTGAATCAGGCTGCCCGTGAGTTGGGCTATCGCGCGCATTTCGCCAGTCGGACGCTTAAGGAAAAATGCTCTCGGACGCTGGGGGTTTACTTCCCGCCGGTGCCTTGGGCCGGTGCGGGTTATGGGTATGAAGGTGCCATGATTCGGGGTGTGGAGAAGGCCTGCCGTGAGTTCAATTATGACCTGCTGTTGGTGAACATGGCAGGGGACAACGATGCCCAATCCTGCATGGACAAGTTTGCCGAAAGTCGCATTGACGGGCTGGTGCTCATGAACGTGGACGATCAGCATGACTGGTTGCCGCGACTTTTGGACATCAGTTCCAACGTGGTTGCGGTGGACTACTCCGGTTGCGTCGATCAACTTCATGCGATGCTCTTTGACAATCGTGCAGCGGTGCGTCAGGCCATTGAACATTTGGCTGAGCTTGGGCATCGCCGCATCGGGTTTGTCAGTTCATGTAAAGCCCGCGTTCACCAGGACACGTTCGAACGCAAGCTGGCCTTCATCGACACAGTCAAGCAGATGGGCCTTGATGACGATGACCAACTGATTTTCGACACCCGTTTTTTAGGTCGCGTCATCGAGCCTGAAGAAGAATGCTGCATGGTCGAAGGTCAGCAGGCAGCGGATCATTTCCTGTCAATGGGTGACAAACGCCCCACAGCGATTCTGGCTTACAACGACTTGTCTGCTGTGGCATGCATGCATCGGATGATGGCTCAGCAGGTGCGTGTACCCAACGATATCTGCATCATGGGGATTGACGATGCGGAGCTTTGCCAGCGTGTGTATCCGACATTGACATCGATCTCACATCCCTTGCCGGAGATGGGTTATGCCGCTGCGTCATTTTTAATCAAGCGCAGTGCGCCGGAACTGCGTAAGACATCGCAGGGTAGCCAGGTGGTTCGCCAGATTTTTGCACCAACGCTCATTCCCCGTCAATCGACGGCAGCGTTGCATTGAGATGGTTTGCTATACGTGATGTCCGAACGGGCATCCTGTGAACAGGGAAGAAGAATTGATTCTGGTCTGAGGGTTCGCAGGCCTCTAGGTGAAAAGGAACTCAGTTATGGCACGACAGACACACACATCAAGAAATGATCGTGGTTTCACACTCATTGAACTGTTGGTCGTCATCTCCATTGTGGCGTTGTTGATCTCCATACTCCTGCCGGCTTTAGCCAGTGCGCGTGAGGCGGCTCAGGCGGTCAAATGCCTCAACAACCAACGTCAGATGATGCTCGGTTTTGCAATGTGGCTTCAGGATAATGATGAGTACTATCCCACCAGCTACAAAAAGTTCTCCGAGATTGATGGCAAGAAGGATGCCTATGTGCCCTGGTACGGCAAAGCCTTCGTCGGGCAGTACATCAACAACAAGAACCAATGCTCCACCGCGTTTCCTGAACCCAAGCAGATTCCTTCCAATGAACTGCCATGGTGTCCAACAGTCGGCCCCGAACGTCGGAAAAAAGCACTTGCCATCGGCATCGGGTACAACAAGTATGACGGTAACTGTCTGCATGGTTACATCAGTGACTGGCATAAATCACTTGGCCGCCACAAACTCCGTCATAGTGAAATCGCCAAGCCGTCGAACGTGTTTATCCTTGCTGATGCCGAACTCAAAGGCAAGAGCAGCTACATTATCCGTAAACTCAGTGCCCATGCTTCGGAGCCTTACATGACCCAACGTCATAAAGACTCAGCCAACATCTCCTTTGCCGATGGTCATGCCCGGACGACCAACGATCCTGTGACCGAATACTATGGCAATATGATCGAAACCTCAGCGTGGCAGTAACAGCAGACGGGCATGCAGCCAACATCCCCGATGTGAATCATGTCTGTATAGATCACAATCGGACAGTCAACGCCAAGAGAAAATAAACCACAAACCCGCAACCACCACCAGGCAATATCTCCTGCCAACCGTCGGTTATGCACAACTTACAACCCAGCACCAATCACCCGCGCCAGGAGACTGACGCGGGTCTTTGATCAACTGTTTATTTGGAAAGTGAAGTATGAATCCCAATTTTCGTAACGCAATCTGTCTATGCATGGCTGTGATACTGGCCAGCGTTTTACCGGTCATGGCGCAGGATGCCTTGTTGACGTTTGAAGATCCGTTTGAAGTCTCATCCGTCAAGACCGACAACACGTCCGTCTCACGTG
This sequence comes from Phycisphaeraceae bacterium, assembly GCA_002704825.1. GTDB lineage: Bacteria > Planctomycetota > Phycisphaerae > Phycisphaerales > Phycisphaeraceae > UBA7800. The sequence continues at coordinate 42,787 of PAIY01000049.1, read as the reverse complement.
TGGATGTCGATGGCAAAGCTGCCCTCGAATTTGTCACCGAAAAAGCCAAGTATCCAGGCGTAACGCTGCGTCCGGCTTCAGGCAAATGGGACGCGGGCGATGCGATCGGCATTGCTGTGGAACTCAAGAACAAGTCGGCTAACCGCGTCGACGTACATGGTCGCGTGGACAACCCCGGCCCGTGGAAAACCTCGGCACATAACTCTAACCGCAAAGCACTTGGCCCCGGTAAGTCCGGTGTGCTTAAGGTCTACTTTGCCAAGAACTACGGCCAGGATGCCAAGTTGGCTGTCGATGGCACAAACATCAAGCAGTTGCTGATCTTCGTCGCCGGTGCCAAGGGGGGCGAAGCCGTGCAGATTCTCTCGGTCAAAACCATCCCGGCTTCCGAAGCGACTTCAACCGCTTCGACATCTTCCAGTGCATCCGAAGCGCAATCCGACGCATACCGCCCGGGCATTGAAGGTTTCCTTTTTGACTTCGACAAACATTATGAGGACGCACTGCTTTCAGCGGAAGGCACCGATTACCAACTTGTCGATGGCAAAGACGGTAAAGCCCTCAAGCTCAATATCCCTGCAAACAAGAGCTATCCCGGTCTGCGTTTCAATGCCCACAAAGGCGCATGGGATCTCTCGGACTTTGGCGGGATTCGTGCTGATGTCACCAACAACGGCGAGAAAGCCATCCGCGTTTTCCTGCGTGTCGACAATAAGAGCAAGAAGAAAGACCCGTGGAATACGTCACATGTCTCCATCAAACCCGGTGAAACCAAAGAAGTCGCAACCATGTTCGGCAAGAACGGCACCGCGCCCGGTTTCCCACTTAACAGTAAACGCGTCATCGCCTGCCTGATCTTTACCGATAAACAGAAGCAGGACACCAGCATCACCATTGATAACGTCCGTGGCTTTGGATCACCGGCACCCAAGACCGCTGATGTCGTCGCTCTCTCCGGTGAGATGATCGACTTTGCTGACTTCGAACCATCAAGCCGCACCAAAGGCAGCGGTGCCTCCGCAACTGTCTCCGGTGGTAAACTGCAGGTCTCATTTGACGGTTCACAGAAATGGCCCGGTCTGGGCATCATGCCCCGTGGCAAAGCGTGGGACCTGGCCAACTTCGCTTCCGTACAGGCGGACTTCACCAATACCGGTGACAGCAAAATGACGTTTGGGCTCCGCGTCGACAACCCCGGTGCCAACGGTCGTGAACATTGCAACAGTGAAAATATCACCCTCAATCCCGGTCAAACCAAGACCATCACCGTCACCTTCGGCAAATCATGGGGCAACAAGGGCTTTGACATTGACACCAGTAACATCACCCAACTCCTGATCGTTGGCCCAAGTAAACAGGCTTCCGTAGCAGTTGCCAACATCAAAGCCAACGTCAAGAAATACGCTGAGATTCCCGACTGGTTGGGCAAGCGTCCGCCCGTTGAAGGCGACTGGAAGATGACGCTTGATGAAGACTTCAACGAGTCGACACTGAATAAAAATCTCTGGAACACGCGCATGCGTTACGACGGCCCGCTCAAGGGTGAACTGCAGGTTTACTCCGAGAAAAACTTGTCCATCAAGGATGGCAATCTCGTCTTCCTCTGTGAAAAGAAACACGGCCATCAATACGATGATCCCAAGCTGCCCACGCGTGATTACACCACAGCGGTCATCCAAAGCTATGACAAGTTCACGCAGAAGTACGGCTATTTTGAATCCCGCTTCAAAGCACCGACCGCCCGTGGTCTCTGGCCTGCCTTTTGGCTGATGCCTGACCGTGGTCCCGAAGCGGGCAACATCTGGCAGCGTGGCGACACTAAAGGCCAAGGCATGGAAATCGACATCTACGAGTATCTCTGTGAGTGGGGCCCCGGTCGCTACAACGTGGCAGCACACTGGGATGGCTACGGTGCAGACCACAAGTCATGGGGCACTTCGCATCTCTATCACCTGCCAACCGAAGACGGCTACCACACCTTCGGCTGTCTCTGGGAACCGGGTCGTCTGGTGTTCTACGTTGACGGCAAGCAGATGGCAGAGTTCAAAAACGAACGCGTCGGTTCAACCCCCATGTTCATGATCCTCAATGTCCAAACCGGTCGCTGGGCCACCAAGAACATCGACGACTCAGCACTCCCAGACAAATGGCTCGTCGACTATGTCCGCGTCTGGCAACTCAAGGACCGCATCAAATAAGCTGGATATCCCTCCGCAATGATCTGTGGACGCATTACCTAAAACCGTGGTCGAATATCGGCCACGGTTTTTTTATGCTCAGGTAGTGATCTGTAATTTCACCTGAATCAGGGCCACGGCTTGACCAACCGTTTTGATCTTGATCGCTTCCTCGTCTGGCACGTTCATCTCAAACTGTTCCTCGATCTCCATGACGAACTCGGTTTGATCCAGGCTGTCGTAACTCAGGTCATTTTCAAAATGCGAAGCCAGGTTGACTTCCTGGCAATCCATGCCAACTTGTTCTGCGGCGATTTGAATGACTTTCTGTTGAAGCTCGCTTAATGACTGTCTTTGCGTTTGCATTGGATTACCTTTCAGTGTGTTCGGTGATAGCAGTAACCAGTTTGCGGATCGTCTTGAAGTCCGGAGTCGTCTTGCCTTTTTCGATCCGGTTAAGTGTTTCCACGCGGACGTCTGCCAGCTCGGCCAACTCCTTTTGGCTCAAACCTGCCTGTGTGCGACGTTCGACCAGACGCTGGGCCAGGCGTTCGTCACTGATGGTCATCTGTTGCAGTGTGTCCATCTTCCGGGCTTGTGAGCCGTGCTCAAGATGATGCAGCAAATCAGACTCTGGCAGGATGGCGTACCACTCACCGTTGAGTTTGACGCGCTCGTATGCGATAGGGGACTTTTTCTTGTTCATGAAAGACAGTTTAGGCTGATTGATTTAAAAGTCAATAATTGACTTATAAATTTACCGCCGACAATAGAGCTTCGCTCTACTCGGATCGACACGATCCGGCTAGCTAAGGCATCATGAATTTTGTCAGTCATCTGGCGTGATCACTTGCATTTGAGTTCAGCCAAGAGATCGTCTGTTGCATGGAGATAGCGTGGTTGCGTGGTTTGTTTGAGCCAGCGTTGGAGGATTGAAGGGTTGCCTTGCAGGCGGGAGTCTCCCCATCCCTGGTTGGTCCACATGCGTTGGCTTTGCCAGTTGGCGTTGATATAGCAGAACATGGCGATGTCGTACTGTTCGATGAGTTTGAAGACAGGCTTGAACCATTGATCCCATTGACGGTCAGCAATACCTCCGATGCTGCCATAGGGGGTTGATTCCATGATGCCGATGGGGCGTTTTTTTGCTTGTGCGAATTGGCAGAGTCGGTGGATATCATCCATGGTGCCCAGTGTGCCGGCTGGTTGCTGGAAGACGCTCAAGCCAATCCAGTCGACGTAGTCATCGCCGGGATACCAGGCATCGATGGGGTGGGACTGATAGGTGGGCACTGCTGCCGAAGCCCAGACATAGGCGACGTTGGTGACCGGCTGGCGACGCATGATGTCGACGATGTGGCGATAGGCATGGATGTAGTGATCCGGTTGGTAGTGATTCCATGGGCCGTCAAATTCATAGCCGATCCGCAGGTAGACAGGGCGTTTGACCGAGTTGATCCATTGGCCGAGTTTGACGATCTGCTTGTCACGTTTGCCGGAGGTAATGTTTAGAAGGTCGTCGACCAGGTACAGGCCCAGTTGGAAGACCATGTGATCACACGCGGGGTTTTGTGTGAAGTGTGCAGCATGGCGTTGACCTGCCCCGTCATCCGCCGGACGTTGGAGCCCTGAGAGTGTGCGAAGATCGGTGTAGAGCATCAGTCCCGCGGGGTTTGGATCGACCTGTTTCAGATACGCATCGATGGACTGCACGTCCTGTCCCACGAGCAGCATTGTCTTGCCCGGCTCGGGGACACCAGCACAGATACGTTGCGTTTGAGCCTGCATGCATCCAGCCAGCAGCAGTACCAGCAGCATTGCCACCGGGTATCCGGAAGTGTGCAATCGCAGATGGATAAGGGGGCAGTACATGGCTGATCCAATACAACAGGTGCGTTGTGCAGTTGATGTCATATTGAGTGTATGCGAAAAATGACAAATAAAAAACGCTGCCCGTATTGAGCAGCGTTTTAGTTTCGTGTTGTTGAACTTCCGGGACTCCGGCAAGTGTCTTACGCTTCAGCAACCGGTGGGCAGAAGCGCGAGCCTTCCAGTGGGACGCGGCGGTTGACGTTGGGGCCTTTGGGCATGTAGGGCATCAGGACATACACAATGCCGACCACCAGGAAGTTACCCGGCAGCAACCACCAGCGATTGAGTCCGAAGAAGACCACCAGGCCGGTCATGATCAGCATCATCAGGCTGATGGGAATCAGGCTCTGCCAGGCAAGACGCATGAGTTGGTCGAAGCGGAAACGCGGCAGGGACCAGCGAATGACCATGGCCAGGAAGATCAGGAATGTGATCTTGCCGCAGAAGACACCGATCTTCAGAAGCACGGCGATGATGCCCCAGAGGAGCGTGGTCTGCTCACCCATTGCAGGCAGGAGTTTGACGAAGGGGATGATGTCCCAGCCACCAAGGAACAGCAGGCTGAAGATGGCTGCACTGGTGATCATGTGGAAGTATTCACCCATGAAAAACAGGGCGAATTTCATCGACGAGTATTCAGTGTGGAAGCCGCCGACGAGTTCCTGTTCACATTCAGCAAGGTCAAACGGTGCACGGTTACACTCAGCAAGACCGCAGATGTAAAACATCATGGCAAGGACGGGTTGGTAGATAATGTTCCACACACCGCCTGCCTGAAACTCGATGAGATAGTCTGCACGGGCTGTACCGTACATGAGGATGATGGTGAGAATCGTCATGCCCAGCGGGATTTCGTAGCTGACCATTTGTGCGGTTGCACGCATACCACCGAGGAAGGAATACTTGTTGTTGGAAGCAAAGCCGCCGAGGACGACGCCGTAGACCGCCAGTGATCCGGTCGCCAGGACGAAGATGATGCCGATGTTCAGTGGTGCGCCACCCATCAACAGGTCCGTGCCGTTAAAGTGCAGGTATCCGCCGAAGGGGACAATGATCCAGCCGACCAATGCGGGGATCAATGCCAGGCCTGGTGCGATGATAAATAGGATGCGGTCTGCACCGGGAGCGATGAAGTCTTCCTTGAGGAAGTTCTTAATGGCGTCTGCGATGGGCTGGCCCAGTCCCCAAAGTGTTTTGGGAAGACCGGGGATAAAGGCACCGTAGGGCAGACCGGTTCGGTTGGGGCCAAGGCGGTGTTGAATCCATGATGCGACTTTGCGTTCGAGCAGGATCAGGTAGGAGATCGAGCCCAGGAACACGTGAAGCATCACGAGCATGATGATCAGGCTGGCAATAAACTGTGCACTCATGTCGGAGTCCAAAATAGGTGTAAACAGCGGTTTGTAAGTGTACTTTTTAGCCGCAAATGACCCGCTTGGCAACCTCAGGCCGCCAAGGTCTGTACAATGTTTGGGTTGACCGGGAGACCGGCTGATAACGGACGAATCACACTGTTGATGATTTGCCCCGCGCCTCAGTCGGACTTCAGACGGTTGACATGGAGATTTGCCCTCCCCGATATGGCAATGAGGTTCCACAGGCACGAAATAATTTAGACCCCATGAAGCACACCGCCACGAAAAAAGATGACAAGCCCTCCGAATCGTTCAAGGAAACGTTCGAGTCGATTGTCATGGCTTTCATTCTCGCTTTTGTCTTCCGTGCCTTTGTCGTGGAAGCCTTTGTCATACCCACCGGCTCGATGGCCCCGACACTGCTGGGGCAACATGCCGACGTCACCTGCCCACAGTGTGGCTACCGGTTCAGTGCTGACCTCCAGCACTCCAGTGCTTCACCCGTGGATCCGGAATACAGCCTGAGCAATGTCACCATCACCTGCCCGATGTGTTCCTTCCCGGTCAAGTCCAACACGCAGACGCAGAACCATCCCGGTGACCGCATCCTCGTCCACAAGTTCATCTACAACATCACCGAACCCAAACGATGGGACGTTGTCGTCTTCAAGTTCCCGGGGACACCCACGGAGAACTACATCAAACGTCTGGTCGGTTTGCCTGAGGAAAAACTCTTCATTATTGATGGCAATATCTTCACCCAACCCCTCAATGCCCAGGAGTCCGACCCCTGGCAGATTCAACGCAAGACCTCGCGTGAGATTGTCCAACGAACTGTCTTTCAGCCAGTGTATCACAGCGCGTTTTACCCATTGGATCAAGGGCAGATCACCACCGATCGCCGCGCCATGTACCAATGGAAGTTTCCCTGGCAAACCCGCCAACAGCAAACACTCACCCGAACCCATCGCACCTTCCTGGACTACGACGGCAGTCAGCCCGTCGAACTGTCCTTCAATTATCAGCAGATGATCGATAGCCAGGTCGATTACTTTGGACGTTCTGTTGGTTGGTATCCGTATGGCCAACTCAATGCCAATCGTTCCAACCAAGTCGAACCAATTGAAGACATCCGCGTGGTGATGAGCCTGGCTCGCTCGCAGGTGACACCAGATAAAAACGGGCCGGTTGAGCTGACCTTCCAGACCACCGGGCGTATTGATGATGTCCGGCCTGTTCCAATTCGTGCGACGTTGGCCAAAGACGGGACGATTCAGATTGCCACCGCCGATACGGTTGACCCGCTGACGCAGGTCTGGACAACCCGTGCCAGTGGCAGCATGGCGCCTGTGAAACTCAATCGCGCTCATCAGTTTGAGTTCTGGTTTGTGGATCAGGAAGTCAGTCTCTGGATTGATGGTCGCAAGGCGTTGACTTGGCAATACGATGTGCCATTGGAGACGTTAATCAGTCGACCCAACCCACCGGTTTACCCGACGACGTCCGTGCGAATCGCGGGGGCATCCGCCTTAATCACACAGCTGGATCTGGATCGTGACATCTACTATTCCTCAAGTCCCAACAATCACAAAGACGCTTTGGGGGGCATGTACAAGCGCACGGTTCCTCGGGAAGGTGATCCGGTTAAACTTGAGTCGGATCAATTTTTCTGCCTTGGTGATAACAGCCCATTCAGTATGGATAGTCGCTATTGGCCGAATGTGAATCCCTGGATTGAAGAGCGTTTTCTGAGCGACAAGAACCAGGTCACCGGCGTGGTGCCTCGCGAACTGATGATTGGCAAAGCTTTCTTCGTCTACTTCCCGGCACCGCATCGCATCAAGGCCACCGGCCCGGGCATCATCCCCAACTTCGGCGATGTCCGGTTTATTCACTGAGTTGTTTGGTGTTCATTGCGTTTAAGTAAGATGCTGTCTCGAAGCTGATCAGGATCAGTCTTCCATGATGACACTGTTCACGCCGTTGGGATCGCGCGACTTGTAAAGATAATCGAATCGGCGCAGCGCGACCGTAGCATGACCATCAAAGAACACGACACTGCCCCGACCATCATGCCAGGGTCCGAAGTTGCCCTTGTCCACACCTGCATGCAACGCATAGACACCGCTGCCGACATGCGCACAGCCATCAAATAGCCATACTGAATCACTGGGACCTTCTTCGAGTTGTTCCGGATCGTAGCCGCCTGTGGCATTACCGTTGTTGGTGATATAGCCACCGAGTCGGAAGTTGGTGGCGATTTTGGTTGTGGTGTTCATCTTGTCGACACCGCGCATGGTGTAACTGTTGAGGATGTCATTGAAAGTGCCGATGCGTGCTTTACTGGTAATGGCATCGGGGCAGACCGTGCCGTAGCCGTTGCCTTTTTCCGGGAAATAAGGCAGGTAGTTGCCCATGCCCAGTGGTGCAGGCCAGTATCGGTCTGAAGTGGTTCCCGAGAAAGGATCCCAATCAGCGTTATACATTTTCATGGTCCAACTGTTGTAGTCGTTGGAGTAGACGGTGATCACCAGGGCGCTTGAGCGAATGTTTGAAAGACACTGTGCCATGCGCGCACTGGATCGTGCCTTGGCCAAGGCCGGCAGGAGAATGGCAACGAGAATGGAAATAATCGAGATGACCACCAGCAATTCAATGAGTGTGAAGGCGCTTTGTGAACGTGTCATGTGTGTCATGTTCAATCTCCTGGATGGAGGATTGTCGTGCTTGCGTCATGTCAGCTCTTTGGAGCAACAAAACGGACGCAATGTTCAGACGTCTAACAGACACCGCACTTAATGGCCGGTGGATTCGCCGATATATAAACTCGGGGCGGCCGGCTCCATGAGGATCGGCCCGTCCCATGCCTGTGTTTTGAGCTTGATCCAGTTCAGGCTTTTTTCCAGATACGCGCTGGCATCACGCGATTCGAGGCATGTAATGGAAGGTTGGAGATAACGGTTGATTTCCTCACCGTTGATTGCTGCGATGAGCACATCCTTGCCGACTTTCAATCCCGCATCGGTAACCGCCCGGCTGGCGCCGATTGATGCATTGATCGAACCGCACAACAGTCCATGCGGCCCATTCTCCGGTTTGATCGGGCAGGGGGTCTGCTTGAGATATTGGCGCATCAGTTCATAGCCGTTGTGTGCCGTCATCGTGTAGGGCTTGAGTTGACTGGTGATCAATTCACCAGTGATACCCGTATCGCGCTTAAACGCCCACCATTGACCGATGCGGCCTTCCATGGTTGGACCGATGGGCTGAGCTGCCAGAAAGTCCACGTGTGTTAGATGCCTGGCTGAGAAGATGTCGAGTAATTGTCGGATATGTTCAGGCGGGAAGCAGTGAATCGACAACAAATTCGCCCATGAATAATCCTGCCCAACCACCACGATACGCGGGCATCGCTTGAGCCGATCAATCACCGGCTGAGGGAAGGCTTCAGGGCCAGGGAGCAGGAAGATGCCATCGAAGCTTTCGGCGGCCTGAAGGATGGCAGGATCGTCAGGATGGACATAATCAATCGGCCGAAGTTGGATATCGAGTTTGGCTGCAGCCTGTTCCAGGGCATAACGCCAGATGTGCATCTCCGAACTCGGCCACGCCGGCGTCAGAAAGGCGACGCGCGTGGTTTGTTGGCCATGTTCTTCAGAGCAGAGCACACGTCCGTTCTCACCCCGCATCAGCACGCCACGGTCAATCAGATGCATGATCGCCTTGCGGGCGGTGGTCCGGGAAACGCCAATCTCCGACGCCAGATTCATCTCGGTTGGCAACTCTTCACTGACATAATCGCCATAGCGAATGCGCTTTTCCAGGAGTTGTGAGATTTGTTTGTATTTGACCATAGTGAATATCTGTTTTAAAAAAGATACAAACTTTGTATTAAATTTTAGGCCGCCGTTTTGGGCAGATCAAGTCACAGGGAATTAATTTTAAGGTACCAGGTTCTGATTTGTTTCAAGTTGTTCTAAAACAATATGATTTGTTTAATAAAGTGTTTTTTTTGATTTGTTGCATTCAGGTTGATCAATGGCTGTTTCCGTGTCTTGGCAGGGGGACTTGGATCAAGGGTGGCTGTGTTGTGTTCAGAAATATTGGTCGAATGACTAGAAAAGAAACATTTCTTGTCTACACTTTTAAACAAGTCATCTTATCCGTTCACAAGGAATCATGCATGCCTTTACGCCAAGTACATTGCTCCGTCCTGCTGTTATCTCTGTTGGTTGCTCATGTTTCTGCTGCCACAGATCCAATTACGCAGGACTTGCTGAGCACACGTTATGCGGTCACCGTCGATGGCAAGCCGGTCACGGTTTACAGCTATGAAGACATGGATTACATCACTTTCCCCTGGCAAGGTAAAGCCAAAATCAATGTCACCCGCCTGGACGCCAAGCCCATCACCGAAACGCGTATCAGACCGGTTCGACTGGGCATCACCAGCCAAATCAAACAGGCCAATCTCAGTTTTGAGATGGACGCGCCCAGGCACCTGGTCATCAACATTGACCTGATGCGCAAGCTTGTGATCGTCCCGCAACTGCCCGACCCGGACTTTCCTGATCTTAACAATAAGTCGGTCATCAATGTCAAAAATATCGGGGCAGATTCCACAGGAAAGCGGGATAACACGCAACTGCTCCAGCAAGCCATCGACGGTCTGCCAACCGGGGGCACGCTCTATTTCCCCGCAGGCCACTACCGCACAGGTTCGTTGGAACTTAAAAGTGACATGACGCTTTACGTGGACCGCCATACGCTGATCAAAGGCTCGGACAATTTTAAACTGCACAAGTTCCGTGGCAGCTATCTCTATTTTATCCGGGCTGAAAATCAACAGAACATCCGCATCCTCGGGCATGGCATGATTGATGCCAACGGCGGACCGATCCGACGGGCATGGGAAGTCGAGAAAGCCAAACGCAAAGTCGCAGGCCGCTGCTTTCTCACCGTCAACGTCAAGAATCTCACCATCAAGAACACCACCTTCCGTGAGTCCTATTCGTGGAACATGCATTTTGTTGCAACGGATAATCTCCATCTGGATCGCATCAAGGTTTTCAGTTCCATGACCAACTCCAACGGCGACGGCCTGGACATTGATGGCTGTCATGACGTGCTCGTTGAGAACTGTCTGATCTTTGCTGAAGACGATGCGATCACCCCCAAAGGTGCCTGGCTTAAAGACCAGCGACGCGATGCGCGAAATTTCGTCATCCGCGATTGTGTCCTCTGGTCACAGATGGCAACCGGTATCCGACTGGGTGCTGAGACGCATAGTGCTGAGTTTGCCAACATGACCTTTGAGAACATCGACTTTCTGCGTGCCAACACAATGATCCGCATCTACAACTACGACGGTGCGGATATTCATGACATCGTCTTTAAGAATCTCTGGGTCGAAGAATACACACTCTACGTGCAGGACCTTGGCTTTGATGAAATTGAACGCGTCAAGAAAAAGCGCGATCAGGGGCAGACCTATTTCTTCTATGTCTACTACCGTAAACGCACACCCGAATCTCAGGTCGGACTTGTCCGCGATGTGCTGATTGAAAACATCCATGCTGACCGCGTGGTGAAATCCAAGCTCTTTGGCATGGATCGCCCCGATGGGCAAAAGTCCGTGAGTAACATTACTTTCAAAAACTACATCGTCAACGGCAAATGTATTACCGATCCCAAAGCTCTGAAGATATCCAGCGAAGGGAACGCCGAACTAGCGACAGTCATTTGTGAGTAACGTGTTTCAGCAACCTTACGCATCACCATTTGGTGTTCGAATGCACATGAAAGCCCTGGGACTTCAGTCCCAGGGACGTGACGCGCGTAAGACACAGCTGGCGCTTACACATCACAGACGCATACAACACCAATCTCCCTGGGGTTAAAACCCCAGGGCTTTATTTCAAATGTCATGCGTTTTGAGGCGTGATCGAAAACTTACTTGAGTTTCGTCACACTGATGATGCTTGACATGGTGTGTTGGGCACCGGGTTTGATGGTGACGATGTTATCACCTGCATTAACCGTTTCGACGCAGAGCATGTCCGACCATTCGTTGTCTGCCATGTCCGGCAATTCCTTGCTCTTGCGGATCCAGGGGTTCCAGACCACGGTGGTGTCTGAACCTTCCTTGGCAATGCTGATCTCGCGCTTTTTGCGTTTATCGACGATCATGACGGTTGACTTGGTGTCACAGAACACGCTGTCGAACTCGCCGGTGAAATGCAGCGGGCCGTTGGGTGCAGTCGTGTCTACGTCCGCCACCTTGTCGAAGTAGGGACGACCTTCAAGACCTGCAACATAGACTTCGTGGATGTCGGTGACGCTGAAGTAGGTGTGCAGCGCTTCGGTGATCTTCATGTCCTTTTCATCCGTGTTGGTGGTCTGAAGGGACATGGTCAGCGTCTTACCAATGGTGATGATGTGGCGGAGTTCAAACTCGAACGGCCAGAGGTCGTAGGTGTCATCGTTGGACTCGGTGAAGAGGGTGATGACGATGTTGCCTGCTGCATCCTGCGTGACCGATTGGACATCCCATTGGCTTAAGCGGACAAAGCCGTGTGCGGGTTTGGTGTCATCGACCAGATGCGGGCCGAACCATGGGAAGCAGACGGGGACGCCACCACGGATGGGCTTGCCGTCTTCGAACCAGCTTTTGGAGTTCATGAAAAGGACGGGCTCTTCGCCAACGGGTTGGAAGTGCGTGACATGTGCCCCGTGGAGATAAATGCACGCGGAGGCCAGCGGGCTGGTGACTTTGATACAGGGGAGATTATTCTTGCCGGTGGTGAACTTGACGACACCATCGATGCCGAATTGTCCGTTGAGTTTTTCGTTGAGTTCTTGGATGCTCATGTTTGATCCCGTTGGAGTTTGATTGGATAGCGGAGTTTGAGAGTATACGCGATGTGATGGTTGGGGGGCGAATGGTGATGGGGCGTTAACCCGCTTTTACCAATGGCAGCATCGAGATGCTGATCATGCAAGTCGTAAAGACGCGGCGTTGTTTTCAAAGCCGTGACTCTCCTGAGTCACGGGTTGCCTTGGGGCGTTGGGGTTTTGTGACATGGAACTCAAGGCTTGGATTTAAAGGCAACCCGTGCCGCGGGAGCGACACGGCTTTTGGTGCAATGGTGTCGTCGACATATTGGGGAGATATCAGGGACGAATATTTCAGGGGTCAACTTCCGGGGCTTCCGGGGGCGCAACAAAAAACCGCTGACGAAACTCGCCAGCGGTTATTGAATTGATCGTGTTGATCGTCGCTTTACGCAGCGTTGGCAGCCTTGGCGGTTTCGACCAGGCTGTCGAATGCTGTCGGATCAGCGATGGCGATCTGGCTGAGCATCTTGCGGTTAAGCGTAATGTTGGACTTCTTCAGACCCGCGATGAAGCGGCTGTAGTTGAAGTCACGCATTTCGCATGCTGCGGAGATACGGGTGATCCACAGGCGACGGTAGTCACGCTTGATGAGCTTACGGTCACGGGTCTGGTAAACACCAGAGCGGATGACTGTCTGCTTGACGGTACGCCAGGCACGCTTACGCGAGCCGCGGTTACCTTTGACCTGTTTGAACCAGCGAACTTTGGCTTGGCGACGTGCGGCGCCTTTTTGTGCACGGGGCATGAGTTTCTCCTCATAGTTTCACGCAACGGCGGGGGCCAGCCACTTTGCTGACGCTTGGGCCCGACTTGCAGTGCGATACAGGGCAACACGCTGTCACCCGAATCATGGTTTTGGAATTTAGTCTTCCGACTTTTCGACGGGCTGAGCTGTTGCATCGCCGCGCTTCAGCGGACGGTGAAGCATGGCAGACAGACGACCGAGGTCGGCCTTGGTTGCCAGGCTCTTGAGCTGCAAGTGACGGCACTTTTTGCCGGACTTGTGACTCATCAGGTGGCCGGAGAAAGCCTTTTTGAACTTGACTTTACCACTGGCGGTCACCTTGATGCGCTTGGTCAAACCTTTGTGAGACTTAAGCTTGGGCATGGAACACTTCCTTTACGTGTGCAAATTCCCTTAAATCGAGCCGAGCATTGTAGCAAAGAGACCGGCGATTGCAAGCTGTGGCGGGAGCAGGATTGGGGAAATGTGGGGGATTAAGGGTTCTCAAGAGCCGCGCACGAAGTAAGCGGACGTCTTGGGCATCATTGACAAAGCAACCGCTTACTGCGTGCGCGGCTCATTTACCCCGCGTTGACACAACGCGGCTCGCCTGAGTTGTCATGAAAAAACGCTGCCCGTTTCCGAACAGCGTTTGGGATTTTGTCTTGGATGATCGCCATTACCGCGGGATGGTCAGCTTCATGCCGACGTAGATGCGGTTGGGGTCGGAGATGTTGTTGGCCTGGGCGATGTCGGTCCAACGCTTGCCGCTGCCGTAGTACTTCTTGGCGATGCGCCAGAGGGTTTCACCTTTGGAGACCACGTGGATAGCACTTGAGGGCGAAGCGGGTGTCGGGACGGGATCGGACACAACCGGTTGGCTGGGTTGAACATAGGTTGGCGTCGGGGTGGACTCCATCGGTTGTTCGCTGAAGGTGTAAGTTGATGGCGCGACACTGGTGGACGGATCTTGCGGGATAGGTTGCTCGATGGGTTCGACCATATTGCCATTGGAGACCGAGACGGCAGGCAACTCGATGTAAGGCGACTCGGGGCTGGCGACGTAGCTGGTCTGGTTCTGGACACCTTCAACAGACATGGGTTCAGTGTTGATCGGTTGCGGGGCGACTGTGCCACCGTTGCCGTTAGCGCCATTGTTGCTGTAATCACCGTAGTTTGCGCTTGATGACGAGCCGGGGGGCATGGGGACCGGTTGGACCTGACGTGCCGATTTGTTTTTGCTGCAACCCACACAAAGGCTCATAGCCATGATCAATCCAAGCACCAGCATCTTTTGCATCGCAACTCTCCCGTTACACTTTTCGTCATTCATGAACACGGTTTATCCCATTGGATACCCCGATGATACGGATTGTAACAACATCTACAACGAGCAAATAGCCAATCTGGAAAAAAACAGGCTACAAGGCCAAGATATCGCAGGTTTTGCTGCTGGGGTGTCCACCTGATGACGCCCCACAGGCCGTTTTGGCGAAACTTGGGTAAAATGACCGATAACAACCCCGTAGACCGCCTACCTCATGGAGAGACATCTCCAATATTGACAGAGACCTGGGAATGGAGAACCAGATGATGATCAAGCGATTGGTCCTATCGCTCACCGTTTTGGCCTTGTTGTGTGTCACCGCAATCGGGACGCCAGCTTCGGCGCAGCAAGACTTGCAGCAACAGCAACAGCCGCAGACCTACCAACAGAACCAGCAAAGCTACCCCAATACCTATTCCCCCAATCAGGCGGGGCAGCAGCAGTACCAGACCCAGACTCCCGGTCAGGTGCAGCAACAAGCGCAATATCAGGCCCAGGCGGGTCAGCAACCCTACAACGGGATGCAGCCCGTCAACCAGGCGGCACCACGCCAAACCCTGGCGGTCGGTAAACGCGTGTATCCCCAGGGTTCCTCCGGCACGCTCATCATCGAAAAGCATGCCCCCGTGGAAGTCCGACCCAATCAGCCTTTCAGCTATGTCATCCGTGTGATCAATCCCACGCAGGAAGCGATGCGCAATGTCATCGTCAAGGAAACCCAGCCGGCCACCTTCAAACTCATCAGCTCCATCCCCCAGGCATCCAATGCCAAGGACGGTAAGCAATGGGCGTTAGGTGATGTCGCGCCAGGCAGTACCCGTGAGATTCAGATCAACGGCCAGGTCGCCGATCCCAAGGCTCAGCAGATCGTTTCTTGTGTCACCGTGACCCACGATGTTACCGGCTGCTGGGCGATCCGAGTTGCAGAACCCAAGCTTAAACTCAGCTCGACGATCCCGCCGGTGAATCTGATCTGTGATCCGTTGCCGTTGCAGTTGACAGTGTGTAACGAAGGCACCGGTACGGCACGTGGTGTCCGCGTCTTTGCACAACTGCCCCAGGGTGTCACCACCATGGATGGGCAGACCGCCGTCGCTGCCAATGTTGGTGATATCCCCGCTGGCAAATGTGCCCAGGTCCCCGTGCAACTCAAAGCCGCATCTCCGTCGGACTTTACTGTGACTTCCACGGCAAGGAGCACTGACGGTCAGACCTCCGATGCCAGCAGCAAGTTCACCGTGCAGCAACCGATCCTGGCCATCACCAAGAAGGCCAAGGAAAAACAACTCGTCGGCCGCAAACTCAAATACGATATCACCGTCACCAACAAGTCCACCGTCCCGGCCAAGAATGTCCGCGTGGTGGATCGTGTGCCCAGCAGCGTGAAAGTCTCCGGCGCCAGCAGTGGTGGCCAACTCAATCAACAAACCAACGAAGTCCTCTGGGTGATCCCCGAAATCCCCGGCGGCGAATCACGTCAACTCTCACTGGAAATCGTCCCCAACCAGATTGGCGAGTTGACCAACACCGCCACCGCCGTGGCAGACTGTGCCCCCAGTGTCAATGCTTCAGCGACCACACGCATCGAAGGCATCCCTGCCATCCTGCTTGAAGTTGTCGACATCGAAGACCCGATCGAAGTCGGTGAAAACGTGACGTATATGGTCACCGTCACCAATCAGGGCTCAGCGGAAGGCACGAACATTCGCATCGAATGTACGCTCGAAAACTCCATGCAATACGTCTCCTCCGCCGGTGCCACCATGGCCACGCCATTGGAGAACAAGGTCGTCTTCGACGCACTGCCAAGTCTCAAACCCAAGGCCCGTGCCTCGTGGAAGGTGGTCGTCCGTGCCGTCCAATCCGGCGACGTTCGTTTCATGGTTAAGATGACCAGCGACCAGATTTCCCGCCACGTCGTCGAAACCGAAGCGACCAACTTCTACAACTAGTTCGACATCACAATATCGCAATAAAACAAAACACCGTCTGCAATCCGCAGGCGGTGTTTTGTTATATCGATGGTCTGTCATCATGTGTTGCATGATCAGCATCACGTGGTGATGCAGCTATTTTGATTGCGAACACAATCCAAACTGCATGAGTCAATAGCTGCGATACCACGTGTCGCTGACACTGCATCGCAGTGTTTTAACGCTTGCAATCAACCTGTGATTCACAATGCTGCAACGCAATCCTGCGATTGTGATAAACCATAATGCGCCTCCAATACGCCATGCCAATCGTCTAAACATTTGACCTTGATAAAGGCATCTTTGACATCCATTGGGGCAGGGTGATGGACGGAGAACTTGATGCCGAATTTGCGCATCATCAGGGAGGCCATGCGTTCGCCGTGGATGCGTTGGGAGAGTTCGAAATGTTCGAGCAGGACCTGGCGTTGCTGGTCGATGGTCGGGGCAAGCGAGGTGGGGTCAGCATCGGGGTTGTCCATAAGCAGTCGCGCCTGCTGGAAGATCCACGGGTTACCGATGCAGCCTCGGGCAACGGAGACGAGCCGGACGCCGGTGTGGGCGATCATGCGGAAAATGTCGTGTGCATCCCAGATGTCGCCGGACCCGCCGATATTGAAATTGGGGGTTTGGCCGTACTCGTCGACCAGTGATTTAAGGAAACTCCATCGTGATGGGCCGATGTATTTCTGGGTCACCGACCGACCATGCACGACCGCGCCGGCAAAGCCCTGATCGATCACCGCCTGGAAAAGTTTGTGGAAATTGGATGTTGCCACCGCCGAATCATCCGTCCCGCGACGCAATTTCACCGTCAGCGGCACGTCATCACCGACGGCCTGTTTCACCGCTTTGAGGATGTCGATCGCCGTATCCGGCTCGGAAAGCAGGTGTCCGCCACGCGCTTTTTTGCGGATTTTTTTCACCGGGCAGGCCAGGTTGATGTCCACGATGTCATAGCCGAGTTTGACCAGAATCTTGCAGCCTTTGGCAATATCCTCGGGGTTTGAGCCCATTAATTGACCGACGATGGGATGGTCATCCGGGTCGATTTCCGCTTGTACCAAGGCTTTTCCGCCGTTGATCAGGAACTGATCCAGCAGCGCTTCGGTGACGCAAAGGGGGCACCCATGCTTGCGGGCGACGAGCCGCATCGCGGTGTCAGAATACCCCGCCAGTCCGGCCTGAAAGAAGGGCGCATCGATTGTCAGCTTGCCGATTTGTGTCATGCAAGGCATTATAGTGTGAATCCCAGGTCGATTTTGACTTCAAAATAGAAGGATGACGGGTACATGAATTATCTTGCGCAAAGACTGCTATGCCTTTTGCTGCTCGTGGGTCTGACCGTGTTCACCGGTTGTAAGTCCTCAACACCTGCTGGCCAGGCGACGGGGGAACCGGGGGATCAAAGTACACAGACCACCGCCATTCCGACACCGGAGCCTGAAACCAGCGCGGTGATGGACACCAACCCCCAGCCGCCCGTGGAGGGTGACGCCGTGGTTGCGCTGCCGCCTGCGGAGTCTGCGACACCTGTTGCCGAGGATGTTCCGGCTGCTGACGTCAAAGCCGAGGTTGTGGAGCCGGTCGGTGCGCCGCCGTTGTGGTCACTGAAATATCCTGCGTCCAAGGAGCAATTTGCTGGCGACCTGGACATGACAGTCATTCAGGATCGCAAGTCGATCAAGATCACCAACCGCACGGTCAAGACGTACAACGATGTGCAGGTCTGGGTCAATCAGCGTTATGTCACGCGTGTGGATTCCATTCCCGCTGGCAAGACGACTTCGGTTGCGCTCAAATTACTGATGAATCAATACGGCGAAAAGTATCCCGTTCCCGGACTCTTTCGCCCGGATCGTTCTTTCCCGGCGTTGCTTGTTGAGCTTGTTGAGCCCAACACCAATCAACGCCACCGTCTGATTGTCCAGAAAACACACAGTCAGTTCTAAAATTTCTTCACCTCAAACACTCAGGAGGTATGCCATGGATTCGTTGGAATTGTGGCGTCGTTATCGCAAGTATCTCTGTGAATGCTCATCCGTGGGCATGAAGCTTGATATTTCACGTGTTGATTTCCCCAACAAGTTCTTCATCGACCATGAAGACAAAATGCAGGAAGCCTACAAGGCGATGCGCGGTCTGGAAGCTGGCGATATTGCCAACCCTGACGAAGGTCGCATGGTCGGACATTACTGGCTGCGCACCCCGCATCTGGCACCCAATGACGAAATCGCTCACGAAATCGAGCAGACCGTCCTGCGCATCAAGCAGTTTGCTGCCAAGGTGCATGACCGTGAAATCACACCGCCCAAGAGTTCGCGTTTCACCGACCTGGTGATCGTGGGTATTGGTGGCTCGGCATTGGGTCCGCAACTCGTGGCTGACTGCCTGGGTTCCAAGCGTGACAAGATGGCGCTTCACTTCTTTGACAACACCGATCCTGATGGCTTTGACCGCGTGGTCGCCAACCTCGGTGCACGTCTCAAGAGCACCATGGTCGTCGTCATCTCCAAGTCTGGTGGCACGAAGGAAACCCGCAACGGCATGCTCGAAATTCAGCACGCCTTTGCTTCCAAGGATCTGGAGTTCGCCAAGCAGGCCGTCGCCGTGACGTCCGATGGTTCGCAGCTTTTCAATGTTGCCAAGGAAGAAGGTTGGATCGACATTTTCCCCATGTGGGATTGGGTCGGCGGTCGGACTTCCGTGCTCTCAGCGGTCGGACTTCTCCCCGCAGCACTGCAAGGCATTGACATTGATCAACTGCTTCAAGGCGCTGCCGAGATGGACAAGGTCACCCGTCTGGATGACACCAAGAAAAACCCGGCTGCCCGCCTTGCCCTGATGTGGCTTCACTGCACCGAGGGCATTGGTGCCAAGGACATGGTTATCCTGCCGTACAAGGATCGCCTGCTTCTGATGAGTCGGTATCTGCAGCAACTCGTCATGGAATCGCTCGGTAAAGAGTTCGACCTTGAAGGTAACGAAGTCAACCAGGGCATCGCTGTCTATGGCAACAAGGGTTCCACCGACCAGCACGCATTCGTTCAGCAACTGCGTGAAGGTGTCAACAACTTCTTTGCCACCTTCATCGTCGTGCTTCAGGACCGGGCACCCAACATCGCCAAGACCGCGCCTGATGTCGAAGAGGGCGTCACTTCCGGCGACTACCTCAACGGTTTCTGGCAAGGTACCCGTACCGCACTGAGTGAAAAGGGCCGTGACTCGATCACCATCACCCTCAAGAAACTCGACGCACCGGCATTGGGCAGTTTGATTGCTCTCTACGAACGTGCTGTGGGTTACTATGCCACGTTGGTCAACATCAACGCCTACCATCAACCCGGCGTCGAAGCTGGCAAAAAGGCTGCGACCACTGTCCTCGAACTGCAGGGCAAGGTTGTCGGTTGGCTTAAGGAGACCGGCGAGAATCTCACCGTCGAACAGATTGCTGACAAGATGGGCCAACCCCACGAAGTCGAAACCTTGTTCCACATCCTTGAACACATGGCCGCCAACAAACGCGGCATCGTCAAGAGCCGCGGCCGCTTCCGCTACAAGGCCTGACCCCCGGAAGTCATGTCTTCGCGAGCCGGATCGTGTCGATCCGGTCAGACCATCTGTAGCGTTATGTGAATATCAAAAACAAAACCGCGTCACGTGTCCAACATGTGACGCGGTTTTTGTTTTGACTTCATTCTGTCACGCATCACGGAATCGAATTGTCATTGACAAAATGAAACAATCAAACCAAACTCTTTTCACCATGCTTGATCTCATTGCTCAGCGAATCGCGGCGTTACTCATTGGACTTGTCCTGGGCTTGATCATTGCGATCAGTCTGATGTGGTGGGTGACTGACATGGATCAGTGGTGGATACTCGTCGTGGTGCCACTGGCCTGTGGCATTGTTTGCGGATTGGTTGGCGATAAAGCTTTGGAGATTTTCAAAGAGATCGCGAAGTGGACCTCGTAATGCGTGTCTTGATTTCGGATCGACACGCCCCCGGAAACCGGCTCGCGAAGACAAAGTGTCTTATACCTGCTCCCTAATCCCTAATCACGACTCCCTCAAACAAAAAAACACAGGCCCAGTGCGTCTCTGCGACCGGGCCTGTGTTGCACAAGGGGGTTGAATTCGGACCCCCTGTGGTCACTGACTTGTTGTTGATGTTATGCGATACGCTGACGACGGCCGCGACCCAGAAGCATCAGGCCACCGACGAGTGCAAGAGCCATGCTGGTGGGTTCGGGAACCGTGGTGATGAAGTCCTGTGAGCAGTGGTCCTTGAGGACATACAGGTCAACGGTGTCGGTCCAGATGCCGTTGTTGATGTTGTCGATCCATTCGTTGGCAAGAGCGTAGACATCTTTGGTGAAACCGTTGGTGCGGTAAAGGTCGAAGTTGTCATCGTCCAGGTCGATCTTGCTGTCCTGCACGGTTTCCCAGACCAAGGCCTGGAAGGCTGCAGCTTCGACTTCGCCGGTCTTGGAGGTTTCAAACGCGTTGGCCCAGAGCTTACCCAGGAAGGTGACATCCGAGCTGCTGATGCCGCTGTAGCCAGCAAGGCTTGAGGTCTGGTAGGTCCAACCATAGGTGTCGGTGGGATTGGTGTCGAATTTGGCGGTCTGATTCATTTCAAGGCAGTAAGCCTGGAAGTTGTACCAGCTGGCAGGGTTCGAACCGGGGTTGGTCTTTTCACGGATGTCCAGGTTCAGTGTGCCGGTGGAGATGTTGTTGTAGCCACCGTATTGCTTTTCGACTTGCAGGTCGGTGTCTTTGGTGCCGCTGAGGTAGTAACCTGAGGAGGCACTTGAGTCACGGACAACGACATTGCCATCGTACTTGCAGTTGTCGTAGTAGTAGGTGGCTTTGGCAAAGTTGCTCAGTCCAACAAGGATGAGGCAACTTAACATGGTGGTGATGAGGTGTTTGTTCATTTCTTCAACTCGCTTGTGCTTGCGTGTCATCTTTTTTTCCGCAGACCCCGTTGGTTGCGATGCTGGGCGTAACAGACATCCAAACTTGAGCCAGGCAAGCACAGAAAGCTGAAAAAAATTCTCGTCCGGGCTCAATGGCAGGCGCAGCACGTAGAACCTGCTCAGACGGAGATGCACCTTGGGCAATGTGAAAAAATTCCCCGATTTTCTTTTGCATCTGTCCGAATCTGTGCGGGGGTAAGGCTCAGAGACGATGGCGAATCGGCCGTTCCGATCAATCACAGCGATTTGAGATACAAAAAAAACTGCATTGAAATGTTGAAAAAACAGCTAGGTCACATATGATACTTAGTAGTCCGTGACACAGGAGCCACACCTTGATCTCCATTCAGGAACTTGCCAACCTAGCCGGAGTATCGCGCACCGCCGTCAGTCACGTGCTCAATGGGCGCGAGCATAAAGTCGGTGCCCAGAAGCGTGAGAAGATCATGCAACTGGTCAGGAAGTACGACTTTCAGCCCAACGCATTGGTCCAGTCACTGCGCACCAAGCAGACGCATGTGCTGGGTGTGGTGATCCCGTCGGTGACCTATTCGTTCTACCCGCAGATTCTCAATGCCATCGAAACTCAGGCGGCGAAGTTGGGCTATCAAGTTCTCATCTGCCAGTTTCATTCCGATGCCAAGTTACTTGATCAGCAGATCACCATGCTCCGTCAGCGCCGTGTGGATGGTTTGATCATCACCGCGTGGTGGCCTGACCATCAATCGTTGATCAAGCGGCTGCACAAAGCCAAGGTCAACATGATCCTGCTGGACGGTCAGCCTGAAGAGATGGCGATTCCCTTTGTCGATGTCGATGACGTGAAGATCGGCCGGATGGCAACGGAGCATCTGATTGCACAAGGCCATCAACACATCGCGCATCTCTATTCGCCAACCATTGGTAACATGAGTCGCAAACGACATGAAGGTTATCTCCAGGCGATGTCCGACGCTCGACTCAAACCGTTGGCTGTCGAAGTGGAAAATGACTTTGGCCTGACCGAAGCCCAACAAGGCATCAAGCAATTGCTTGCAAGCAAACAGACGTTCTCTGCGGTGTTTGCTTCCACCGATATGGCTGCCATCGGCACAATTGAAACACTCATGGATGCCGGCCTGCGCGTTCCCAAAGATGTCGCGGTCATCGGTGTCGGTGACCTCAAGGAAGGCCAGTACATCCGACCGCGTTTGAGTACCGTCAGTCAACAGGCTGACCAGATCGGCATGCAAGCTGCACAACTGCTCATCGACAAACTCACGCAGCCCGAAAAAGTCACCCAAACCAATATCTGGGTCCAACCCCAGTTGATCATCCGCCAGTCGTGTGGCGGGAAGGTATCCGTATAAGCCTTGAAAATAAGCTTAAAACCACAGGAGTTTCCCATGACAAGGAAGCATGCTTTCACATTGATTGAATTACTCGTGGTCATCAGCATCATCAGTCTGCTCATCGCCATCCTGCTGCCGGCACTGAGTAGCGCACGCAAAGCAGCACGCAGCGTGATCTGTCTGAATCACCAACGCCAACTCTACCTGGCGAACGTGATGTACATTGATGAGAACAACGATTATCTGCCACATGGCTATAGCAATAACAATCCCACCAGCGGGAATCAGTATGCCACCAAGGCGTCGATGGATCGGTTGGCTCGGTATGTCGGCAACAAGTCCAGCATGCCCAATCCCACCGAACCGGGCAGTGAGATTTTCAACTGCCCTTCCAAACCCCAAGGCAATACTTCCAATTCACCTTCGTATCTTGTCAGCACCGGACTTGGCAGCAAAGCAGGGGGCGAAGCACCGATCTGGCCGGCACATCGCATGCGCGATTATCGCTACACCAAGGGCAAAGTCTTTACGGTGGACTCGGATAAAGGTGTGCGTCTTGCGATCAATGCGGATGGCCAATTCTCTTTGGCGCCCGACGGTGCGTTGGCAACACGTCATAGCGACAATGCCGTGAACATGAGCTTTCTTGATGGGCAGGTCATCGCCGTCTCCGCCAGCATTCTGCCTCTCGTGCATGCATACACACCCGGCAAGTATTGGCTGAATTACGACCAGCGTTCTCCGCCCAACTTTTAAATTCGTTTCATCCCTTGCAACAAAACAATCAGTTTCACAATGGTATAAGGATTTCGTATGTCACTTCATCAAGCGATCACGGTCGTGCTTGTTCTGAGTTTGAGTTTCACTGGTCTTGCCTTTGCGGACCCCGGCAGTTTTCGTGGTGGATCGGACTGGTGTGGTAATCCCGATGCGATTCAGTCGGTGGATAATCCCTATGTGAAACTGGCGCACGCCAATGTCCAGCGGGCACGATCCCAGCGTCCCAGTGCGTTCTGGTTGACATGGGGAGCGACCGCGCCGGAGAGCAAATTTTGCAACGATGCCAAACTCCACGAGCAGGCAATTGAACTTTTTGACAAGGAAGTTGCCAAAGCCGTTGAGAAGCAGGAAACGTTCTGGAGTTTGACGGGGAATCTGGAATGTCTGCGACTTTGGGAACGTGCGGAGAATCCGCCAGCGGAGAAGCTTGCCAAGTGGAAAGCAG
Organism: Phycisphaeraceae bacterium; assembly: GCA_002704825.1. Lineage (GTDB taxonomy): Bacteria > Planctomycetota > Phycisphaerae > Phycisphaerales > Phycisphaeraceae > UBA7800. The sequence continues at coordinate 18,923 of PAIY01000049.1, read as the reverse complement.
ACATCCTGCCTTTGGCGGAGAAGAACTATCAACTCAATGTTGCCAAGGACAGTTGGACCTCCGTCGCGCCCAACACCTTGCATCAGTCTGCCACCATCCTGCAATTGGCGAGTCTGATTTACGATCAGCCCAAGTACGCGAAGTGTGCCAAACAACTCGTGGACACCGCTGCGACATTGCAGAACAAAGATGGCGCGTTCAACTACATCCGCCAATCCGGGCCGTCACAGGTTTACTACGGTTTTGATGCGACATTTCTGGGGCGGTACTACCAGCTCTCGCGTGATGAAGAAGCCAAAGAGCGGTTGATCAAGTTGGCAGGTTATTCGCATGACGTGCTTGCCAACGGCTTGATGGAAGCGTCATCCGCACCGTGGTGGAAGCATCATTGGGGACAGGGCGGTCCGATGCATGGCGTTGAGATTGCTGCGGGGCTGTCACGTGATCCGTTGACCCGAAGCATTGCTCGCTATCGCATCGAGCATGGTGGTCAACCGTACATGTTCGGCTATTACGCAATGTACTTCTGGGACCCGACGATCCGGAGTGATGTCCCTTTGGGTTCAGACATTCTGAGATACAACACCAACATTGGCGGCCCGCAACTGCGTAAGGATGCCTGGCAGGTGGTTATGCCGGGTAAAGCGTATGCGGACACCAATATTGGCGTGACTGTCGTGACGGGGGAAGAGCGATTTGGTTATCAGGGGTATTTGAGTGTCGCCGCCTTGCCGGTGTTGCGCCATGGCGCAACCTCACCGCATGACCGTCCCAAGTCACTGATCACCGCCAGCACCGACGCCATTGCGAATCGACGTTGCGTGGTGGGAGAGAACTGGATTGCCAGCGCTTGGACTTTCAAACCCCGTCAACCCTTCTTTGCCAACTTCCCCGAACCTCAGCCCGGTGATTGGCAGCTTGCCCAACTCTGGTTTGCTGATGAGCAGGGGGCAGCGGGTTGGATCAGCGTGATGGCGGACAAGGATACGGACAAGGCATTGCCGCGTGGCTATGTCGCGATGGGGCATGACGTGGTGCTCGATTCAGCCAATGGTCGGATGGTCCAAAGCGGCGCCTTGCAGGTGCAGGTTTGGGGGCAGCAGGTGACAAAGATCGAGCCGTACACTGTCAAGGAAAAGACGCGGTCGTTCTGGATTGATGTGACGGACAAACAAACGCATCAGGCCGGTGACAGCTACGGCTACGGATTATCCGTCTCCCAGATCGGGCAAGCCGGTCATCAAGCCTCGCTTGAGACTTTGGCAGAAGGTATCCTTGCGATCAAGGTTCAACGTGCCGGTCAGTCGGATGTGACATTGGCCTTCAATCCGACGGATAGCAGCCTTGAAATCTCGCGCGTCTCCAAGGTCGTCTGGCAGTCCAATGCACCGGAGGGGGGCAAGGCTTTGCCCGTCGATCAGGTCTCGCAGGTGATCCAACTGGCACCCGGAGCGTTGATCGTGATGCCTTGACCGGGCTTGATGCTGGCCATTTTTGATTCACAATTACCGCTGATGGTTTTGTTGCCATCGGCGGTTCTTTTTCAATTCTGCAATGCGTGATCACTGTTCACGATATTGGGTGGCAACGAAACCGCTGAAAAAAACTTTTCCCACAAGTTATCAACAATTCATGATTAAGCGCTCACTGACGCACTTTGGACCTGTATTGGATGGTCTCTGTCAGCAACGCGTTAAACTCTTATTGGACCGCAATTTTTGCGCTTGACGGTGATTCCTGCGCGGATCAGCAAAGTTCCATATGACTGCTTCGAGGGGCTAAGCATCAGAAAATTAAGGAACTTGGGGCAATTTGTCGATATGTCAAAACGTCAAAGCGTAAAAGTGTCAAAGGCCCTATCGGACTTTCGTCAATGTCCGGATAACCCAACAAGGCTTTGAGGTTTGCCCAATCGGCTTCCTCAGCCCAATGACACCAGCCAGAAAGGTTTTGAGTAGATGTCCACCGCAAGTCCACCATTTGTGATCCGCAAGACCAAGCCCCAAATGGCAGACGTGCCGACTGCATCATCCAAAGCCACCAACTCCCCGCAAGTACCCCCCAAGCGGTATCGCATCGGTGAGTTGGCAGAATTCTCCGGACTCAGCCGTCAGACCCTTCACAACTACACCCGCTGGGGATTGATCCACGAAGCCGAATGGACAGCAGGGGGACACCGGGTTTATGGCGAGGAGGCCTTCGCCCGACTGCGAAAAATCATCGAACTCAAGCGAACCTGTTCCATGGAAGAAATTCGCAATGAGCTTCAGGAAATTGTCTAGTTCAATGGATGCTTGATCGTGCTTGAATCACACACGCTCGACAGGATTTTGTAAAACGTATGGCAGATGCCCCCGAACAACCTCAGGATGACGTCGACGAAACCGAATCACTCGGTGAGATGTCCGACTACACATCCGAAACACCCCACTGGTCAGCCAACTGGCAGACGCCGACGCTGATCCTCGGGACCATCCTCATGATCATGGGATTGGTTATCGCGTGGCCCAGTGAAAAGCCCCGTAATTTTGACAAGGCGCTCGACTCCGTGCAGGCCTATCTGCGTGCAAACGACCTGGAAAGTGCTCACGAAAAACTCGCTCATGATCAGCAGTTCATTGATGTCGAAACCACCGAGCCCCGCATCCGCGGTCGCTTTTGGCAACTCTGGGGTGACATGGTCTACAAGCAGATCATCGAGGAAGACATCCCCAGTACGGACAACTACAACAAGATCGTCGCCTGCTACCTGCGTGCTGACGGTCATGAATATCCCTTTGACGGTGAGCACCTTGCCCGCTGGGCTTCCACCCTCGTGAGTCTGGATCGCGTTAATGAGGCGCTGGACAAAATCGACGAAGTGAAGTTGGCGGACCGCAATTTCAAATGGCAACTCATTCAGCAGATCATCAACAAGCAGATCGCCCGTCGTCGTGATACTGCCGATGACCTGCTTAAATGGTATGACGCTTTCTTTGCTGAGCTTCAATACGAAACCGATGCTGACCGCAAACGTGAAGCCGAGGTCTGGGGTGTTGCTCAGTATGCCCGACTGCTCATGCAGACCAACGATGTGAGTCGCGTGGTCGATTATCTGCATTTACGCTACATCCGTCTTCGTGATGATGGCGGTGAGGATGATCTTGGCCCGGTGAAACTCCGACTGGCACAGGCATACCAGATGGCAGGACAGTACGAACTGGCCATGCAGTGGTATCAGTCTGCTCAGAAGAGTCTCAAATCTGAGGACACGCTTAATGCGCAGGTCCTTGTGGGTATGGCTCAAATCACGCTGGCACTCTCAGGCGATGTGCGTAAGGCACATGAGATTTATTCGACCGCTGCGATGAAATATGGATCGACTGATGAGTTCGTCGATGCCACCATCGGTCAGGCCGACTGCGAATCGCGTTTGGGAGTTCACGCCCAGGCCGTCAAGCATCTGCTGCTAGCTGCCAAGACGATTCTGGATCACCCCCATCCGCTTGATCGTCACAAAGACCTGATGGTCAAGGTCGCCCATGACAACTTTGAGTTACAGTTCGGACAGGATCAGTTTGGTCAGGCGTTAAGTTATCTCTCAACGCTCAAGCCGCTTTACGGTGAGCAACTGCCACCCACAATCCTGGCGGACTTTGCCATCACTCATGAAAAACTCGGTGATGCGTATACCGCTGAAGCCGCCAAACTCCAGAATACCGCGCCGGTTGATGCTTACGCCACAGAAGAAAATCACAAGGCCTTTCAGTTGGCCAATCAGGAAGCGGCCTTGCAGTACGGTCGATCGGGTGATTATTTCTACGATCATGCCTTGGCTGTCACCATTGCTGACGATCATGCCCATGGCAACAGTCTCTGGAACGCCGGTCAGAACTATGACAAAGCGCAGATGTGGGACAAAGCCATCGATGCCTATCGCGAGTTTGCCCGTGTGCGTTCCAATGATCCGCGTTTCGTACTTGCCATCAATCACCTGGGTTTGGCGTATCAGGCAGACGGTCAGTACAAGGTTGCCTACAAACTCTTTGAAGAACTCATCGAGAAACACCCCAAGTCCGAAGCCGCCATCTCCTCGCTGGTCCCCATGGCACAGTGCATGATCGAGATGGGTGAACCCGAGCAAGCCGAACGCACACTCCAGTATGTTCTGACCGACAATCAGGCGGTCACTCCCGAGGGGGATGCCTACCGTGAAGCCTTGATCGAGTTGGGTAAGCTTTACTTCTCCACCGGTGAATATCTCAAAGCGATCACCAAGCTCGAAGAAGCCATTGACGAAAAACGCTATGGCAATGCCGAACAATCACCGTTGCTTCGCTATCGTCTTGCTGAAAGCTATCGCCTTTCGGTTGGTGATATCAATAAGACCTTGGCCGACCCCATGCCCCAGGCCAAGCGAATGGAACTGCAGAAACTTCGCGTGAGTAATCTTGAACGTGCAGGCGTGCTGTATTCTCAGGCGATCAATCAGTTTGAAGCCCGCAATCCCAAGACGCTCAACAAGCTGGAGATGACTTATTTCCGCAATGCGTATTTTTTCCGTGGGGATTGTTCCTACGATTTGGGGCGCTGGGATGATGCCATCACGCTTTACGATCTGGCTGCACGCAAATGGGAAAACCATCCGGCATCGCTGGTTGCTTTGGTTCAGATCGTCAATGCCTATTGTGAACAGGGAGCCATGCAGGAAGCACGGGCAGCCAACGACCGGGCACGCTATCAACTCAAACGGATTCCTGATGAAGCTTTCAAGGATCCGTCGATGCCCATGGGCCGTAAACACTGGGAGGATTGGCTGCGATGGTCCAATGAACTGGATCTCTTTGCCAGCACCAAGACACCGTAATGTGTCAACACGAACTTTAACCGCCTGCGACAAACGTTGGCGGGTCACCCAAAACCCTGGCAAGGATTGCCGGGCAGAAAGGTCAAGGAATGACCAGCACATCTCAAGCATTTGTCGAATTGCTCATTCAGCAAAAAGAGCTTTATTTAAAGCTCAAAATGCTCAGTGACAAGCAACGCGAACTGGTGCAGCAACAAGACGCTGTTCAACTGCTGGGTGTTCTCGGTGCCCGTAAGGTTCTCGTCGAACAACTCACGCAGCTTGGCCAGCAAATCGCGCCCATCCGAGAGCAGTGGCAGTCGCTCAAAGACGACATGCAATCCGACCACCGTCAGCAGATCAACCAACTCATCGACGAAACACAGGAACTGCTCTCAGGCATCATTGCTGCTGACGAACAGGACCGCCAGGACATGGCTGCTGCACGTGATGAGAAGGGCGCTCAGATCAAGCAGTTCACCCAGAACACCTCCGCCCGCAACGCCTACACCGCAACCGCCAATGCCGGTAACAACTACGCTCGCTTTGCCTACAAACAAGGATAAACGTGACCACGCAACCGCCGTCCAACATGCCCACCAGTGAAGACCTGGCTCAAATCATCCAGGCTTACAACACCGTGACCGAAAGACTGCAAAAGACCCATGAGCAGCTTTCGTCGGAAGTGGTGCGCCTGCGCAAGGAACTGGCCTCAACCAACGCTCAACTCCAACGCTCCAAGCGATTGGCGGCGCTCGGTGAAATGGCAGCAGGTATCGCCCATGAAATCCGTAACCCGCTGGCTGCGATCCATCTCTATGCAGGCATGCTTCAGGATGACCTCAAACGCATGAAGCCGCAACAGGACATCGCCACCAAGATTGCCTCGGCCGTTCGCGGTCTGGAAGGCATCGTCACCGATGTGCTCACCTTCTCTCGTGAGATGCAGCCGGACATGCGCCAATGCAATGTGCTTGAGTTGGTCGCCCGTGCGGTGGACATGCAAAAACCCGCTATTTTACAGCATGATATCCTTGTCGACGATGAAGCAATCGATGATGAACTTTGTCTTCATGTCGATGCTGAACTCATGCATCGTGCGTTAACCAATGTCATCCGCAATGCCGTCGAAGCCATGGCAGGTGTCGAGGATGCCACGCTGACCATCTCCGCCAGGCGTGATGATGATGAGCAGGTGATCATCCTGAGTATCCGCGACAATGGCGCGGGTATTGACGGCGATGACATTGATCGCATCTTCAATCCCTTTTTTACCACCCGTAACACCGGCACCGGACTTGGCCTTGCGATTGTTCATCGCATTGTCGATGCCCATGCCGGTTCAATTCTCGTACACAATGACAACGGCGCGGTCTTTGATTTTGTCCTGCCCATCAAGGCTCAACAAACCAATGATCGCCAACCCGATTCAGAGGCAGCAGTTTCCCAGGGAGTTCTTTCATGAATGGCAAAGTACTCGTCGTCGATGACAAACAAATCATGCGCGACAGCGTCGGTGCAACACTCCAACGTGCAGGCATGCAGATCGTCTCAGCTTCCGATGGTCAGGCGGCACTCACCGCCATCGCCCGCCATCGCCCCGATGCGGTGATCTCCGACTTGAAGATGCCCGAACTCGATGGCCTGGGTTTACTCATGAAACTCAAGGAAGTCGATGACCAACTGCCACTGGTTTTAATGACCGCCTATGGCACGGTGGATGTCGCGGTTGCAGCCATGAAACAAGGCGCTTTTGACTTTGTGCAAAAGCCCTTTGAAGGTGATCAACTGGTGCTGACCATGAAACGCGCCATCGAACACCGCCGCCTGATTCAGGAAAATGCCGCACTCAAATCCGGCGTCTCACCCAGTGATGTCATGCCGATGTTGATCGGTCAGTCGCAGGTCATGCGTAAACTCGCAACGCAGATCAAGCAGATCGCTGCCTCAAACGGCACGGTGCTGGTTCACGGTGAATCGGGTGTCGGTAAGGAAGTCATGGCTCGCACCATCCATGCCTGCTCGCAACGCCGCGACAAGGTCATGCTCTGCGTCAACTGTGCAGCATTGTCTTCAAGCCTGCTTGAATCCGAACTCTTCGGTCACGAAAAGGGTTCATTCACCGGTGCGGAGCAGATGCGTAAAGGTCGCTTTGAACTCTCCGACGGTGGTACGCTGCTACTGGACGAAATCTCGGAAATCAGCCCGCAACTCCAGGCCAAGTTGCTTCGCGTGTTGCAGGAAAATCAGTTTGAACGTGTCGGTTCGTCATTGACCATGCAGGTGGACTCGCGCGTGATCGCAACCACCAACCGTGATCTGACGGACTGCGTTGCAGACGGTTCCTTCCGCCAGGACCTTTACTATCGATTGAATGTTCTGCCGATCCATGTCCCGCCGTTGCGTGATCGTTTGGATGACGTGCCGGACTTGTCCAATCACTTTTTGACGACGTTGGCCATGCGTGAAGGTCGTGACCAGAAGCACTTTGACGATCACGCGATGGAACTGCTGATGCAGTACAAGTGGCCGGGCAATGTCCGTGAATTGCAGAACATCTGCGAACGCGCGGTGGTCCTTTCGCGTGGCCTGACGATCACAGCCAACGTCATCCGCCCGTGGTTGACCGATTCGCATGAACAGCAGGCGATGTCGCAGGCCGCCCAGCCCCAGCAGGCAACCGCCAAGCCCCAGGCCTATGCGCCCAAGACGCTCGAAGAGATCGAACGCGAAGAGATTCTCAAAGCGCTGGAACACAACCGTGGCAACCGTCAACGCACCGCCCGGAGTCTGGGCATCGGTGTTCGCACGCTGGGCCTCAAACTCAAGAAGTGGAAGGAAAGCAATCTCGTGGCACAGACGGTCTGAGCCATACCAAAGCCCAACACTGAGTAGCGCAAAATGTGGGATGGCATCGAATGCCGCAAAGCGCATTTTTTGCGCATCACTGAAGCGCACATCTTGCGCGATGCGCCGAAAACAGTGTTCAACCAGCCGCGATTTTGCAGCTAAAACACGGGAAAATGCATTGGCACGCGACTTGCTGATGTCTGGAGAGACGAAAAACGGAATGTGAAATATGGCAAGCTCAGGAACTTTTATCAAAGGCATGTTGGACGGCGGGGCACTCCCAGTGCTCGAACGCTTCACCCAATTCACTGCCGAGCGACATAAAGTTCTCACGCACAACATTGCCAACTTCTCAACCCCGTTTTTCAAACCGCGTGATCTGTCGGTTGAGAGTTTTCAGGACACTTTGGCCGATGCCGTGCAAAAGCGTCGTCGTCAGGTCAATCCCACCGGCGGACCCCTGCGACCGGGTAATACCCAGCAGGTGACCTTCGGCAAGGATGGCATGATGGTGCAGGCCGACCCGACGCATGAGAACATCCTCTTTCACGATCAAAACAATCGTGACCTGGAACGCACCATGCAGAAACTCGCGGAAAACACGCTGTCGCATAACATGGGCATTGAACTGCTTAAAAACCAGTTCGACCTGCTGCGAAGTGCGATTCGCGAACAGCCGTAAACAAGACAGAAGGGATTCGTGATTGGTGATTAGGGATTCGTCAAATACAAAGAATGTGCAGATGTTTGAATGTCTTGCCTTAATCCCAAATCCCTAATCACGAATCCCTGAGGAAAAAACACATGTTTGGATCACTGAACATCTCGACATCAGGCTTGATTGCTCAACGGACGCGCATGGAAACCATCGCTGCGAACCTGGCCAACAAGAACACCGTCGAGGATGCCAATGGCAATTATGCACCGTTTCGGCGGCGCATCCCGATCTTTGCCACCGGTGACCCGAATACCGGATCAGCAAACGGTGTTCACGTCGATGAGATCATGCTCGACCCCGCACCGTTTCGCAAAGTGTTGGACCCCACGCACCCGTTTGCAGACAAGGACGGCTACGTGCAGATGCCCAACATTGACACCACGACGGAAATGATCAACGCGATCGAAGCCACCCGTGCTTACGAAGCGAACATCACTGCCGCCGAGGCCACCAAGTCCATGATTCAATCCAGCCTCAGATTGCTGGCTTGATCTTGATAGAAGGAAGGTGTCACCATGAGTGATCCCTTAGGGTTAATTGGAAACAGCAGCGTCGGCGGAGCCGGCGGGCTGCCATCAACACCCAAAACGCCTGGGCAACAGGATGGGCCCAGTTTCAAAGACGTGCTGATGCAGAACATCGAACAGGTCAACAAGCTCCAGCAGGATGCGGAGATGGCCATTGAAGACTTGGTCACAGGACGTCGGGATGACGTGGACCAGGTCATGATGGCCAAGCAGAAGTCTGACCTGGCTTTCCAGATGCTGCTGCAGGTGCGCAACAAGATGGTCGACGCGTATGAGGAAATCAAGCAGATGCGCGTGTGATTGAGAAAGGGATTCGTGATCAGGGATTGGGGATTAGGGAAAGACATTTTCTCTGAATTGCCCCGGCATGTCCTTTTTCACAGTGTTGATTGAAGTTCAACCCTAATCCCTATTCACTAATCACAAATCCCTGTCATGAAAATTGGAGATTTTCATGACCCACGACCGATAACACAGTATCGCAGGAGGCGATCAACCGGGTTCACGGTTGGAGAAGTGATCCCCAACGGCATGGAGGCCGACAATGGAATTCCTCAGACGGCACTGGCTGCAGGCCCGCGCGCTCTTTGATCAACTGACCCCAAGTCAGAAGTGGTTGATGCTTGCGATGATTGTCTGCCTCGGGTTGTCGGGGCTGCTTATTCTGGCTTATGTCCCCAGCACGGACCTGATTCCCATCACCTCATTCGCAGGCAAGAATCAGGCCGAAGTTGTCGCGCGCCTCGAAGCGGAAAACATCGATGTCACCGCCAAGGCAGGGCAAATCTATGTCCCAGCCAACAAGCGTTTTGAAGCGATCTCCATTCTCCAATCCTCCGAACTTCTCACCGAAGACACCTCTGTCGCCTTTGATGATCTGATCAAGAATCACTCGCCCTGGATGAGTGACGAGCAGAACAAGCAGGCTTACATGCTCGCGCTGCGTAAGACACTGTCCATGATCGCATCCAAGATGAAGGGCGTTGAACACGCGGACGTCTTTATCGCCAAGCCTGATGACATTGGTTTTGGCACCACCTACGTCAAACCCACCGCATCGGTCAACGTGAAAATGGCACGCCGTAAGCCGTTGGATAAGCACATGGCCCAGGCGATTGCAGGTCTGGTTGCCGGTGCGATTGCGGAACTCGAACCGGCGGATGTCACCGTCATCGACTCAAGCTACGGTCGTCAGTTCACCGGTATTGATGATGGCGTGGTTGCTCCGTCAGAGACTTTCGAATTTCTCAAAGCCCAGGAAGAACATTACCGAACCAAGATCATCGATGCCCTGGGTTACATCCCCGGCGTGCGTGTTGCGGTCAACGTCAAGAATGACCCCATGCTTGCCAAGGACACTGAGACCTACGCCTATGAAAAGTCCGAACGCCTCACCAGCCAGGAATCCGAAGACATCGAACGCAAGAGTGTTTCGGATCGTGGCGAACCAGGTGTCCGTCCCAACACGGGTTTGAGTATTGCTGGCGCCCGTCAGCAGGGGACACAGGAAACCATCGCCAAGGCACGCAGTGACTTTGGTGGCCCGGTCATGGTCGAACGCTCCAAGTCACACACGGTGGGTAACACCGTCATGCAGGTCTCCGTCACCGTCAATATCCCGCGGACCTATTTCGTCGGACGCATCAAAATGCGTGGTGGCGCTGCCGGTGATGCCGAACCTTCCGAAGAAGATATCCAGGCTGAGGTGGCAACGGAACTGCCGCGCATTGAAGACCAGGTCGCGCCGCTGATCTCGGCTGCGGATAAAGGGGTTGTCAAGGCACACATGATCCCCGACCCCGAGGCATTGCTTGCCTTCCGCGAAAGCTCCAAGGAACTCTCTGGCTTTGCAGCCATGATCAAGCAACCCTGGTTCCAGCCGGCAGTGCTCAGTGGTCTGACCTTCCTGGCGATCATGCTCATGTTCGGGATGGTCCGCAAGGCACTGCGTCAGCCCAAGCTCCCGTCTGTCGAGGAACTGGCTGGTGTCCCGCCATCGCTGCCCTCTGAGGATGACCTGCTCGGTGAAGTCGAGGAAGCGGAAACCGGCATGGAAGGTGTCGAGGTCGACGAAGACGAAATCCAGATGCGCAAGCTCGCTGAACAGATCAGTGAAATGGTTCGTGCCAATCCGTCCGAAGCTGCTGCCTTGTTCAACCGCTGGGTGGAGTCGGATGATTAACCCCCGGAACCCCCGGAAGTTTCAGTGGCATGGATGTGAATGTCTGGTGGCATCAGGGTGGGGCAAATAGCTGCGACATCGCCTGTCGCTGACGAACGATTGTGAGATAAACCATGGGAAAAAACGGCATAGACGCTGGGCCATACGAAGAGCTTTCTGGCATCAAAAAAGCGGCCATCCTGCTTCTGGCATTGGATGAAGATGCTGCCACCATGCTCTTGAAACAAATGGAAGCCAAGTCCGTCGAAAACGTCACTCGTGAAGTGGCGGGCATGGGCAACATCGGCCAGGACACGCGCGATAAAGTCATCTCCGAGTTCTATGACATGGCGCTGGCGCAGCGATGGGCTTCCGAAGGCGGTCTGGACTATGCCAAGATTCTGCTGATGCAGAGCATGAATCCCGGTGAAGCGGACAAAATCCTCCAGCAAATTTCCACGCAGGTCCGCAAGACCCCGTTCTCCTTCCTGCAAAAAGCAGAGTCCACCAACCTGTTAACCTTCATTCAGGATGAACACCCGCAGACCATCGCGTTGATTATTTCACATCTGCCGTTCCACAAAGCATCGGAAATTCTCGCTGGTCTGGCTGGTCCCAAGCAGTTGGAAGTGGTCAAACGTGTAGCCAATATGGACCAGACCAACCCCGAAGTCATCCACGAAGTCGAAGCGGGGCTGGAAGCACGCCTGTCGAACATGCTCGGTCAGACCTTCGAACAAATCGGTGGCGTGGAAACCGTTGCTGAAATGCTCAACCTGGTCGATCGTAGCACTGAAAAATCCATCATGGAAGGTCTCGAATCCGACGACCCGGATCTGGTCGAACAGATTCGCCGCCTGATGTTCGTCTTCGAAGACATCATGCTCGTGGACGACAAAGGCATTCAGTCGGTGCTCAAGGAAGTCGACAACGAAGAGTTGGCTTTGGCACTCAAGACCGCCAGCGAAGATCTCAAGGACAAGATTTTCACCAACATGTCCGAACGTGCTGCGACACTCATTCAGGAAGACATGGAATACATGGGCCCGGTGCGTGTCTCGGACGTCGAAGGCGCTCAGCAGCGTATCGTCGATATTGTCCGTCGTCTGGAAGACTCAGGCGACATCATTATCTCCGGTCGTGGCGGTGCTGCCGACGCTGTGGTTTAATCGCAGCTTGAGTGTTGTTGCGTTAAGGAATTGAACCACAGAGTCACGGAGCCACAGAGTTCAAGGCAGGAGAAAAGAAATAACTTGTTATTTTCATCTCACATTCAGGCGCTGTGCCTCTGTGACTCTGTGGTTAAGACTAAAAATGATTGAATTGATATGCCGTTAATCAAAGCCGACCAATCTGTTGCGATGTTCAAAGACGCGATCGTGCTCAACATGGACGACGTGACCCAACAGGCTGCGCAGATCAAAGCCTCAGCACAACAAGCCGCCGAAAAACTCATTGCCGACGCCCGCGCCAAAGCACAGAAAGTCACCGATGATCATGCCGAAGAAGGCTATGAAAAAGGTTATTCCGAAGGCTTTGCCAAGGGACAGTCCGAAGGCTATGAGAAGGGGCATGCTCAAGGTTTGGCAAACGGTCATGCCGAGGCGATCGCCCAGGCCAAGACGCAGTTTGATCCGCTGGTGGTTGCATGGGACGAAGCGGGTCGCGCCTGGGATGCGTATCACAGTCAACTTGATTTGGATGCCCGCGACAGTGTGATTGAGTTGGCTTTGCGATTGGCTGAAAAAATCATTCACCGCCAATTGCAGGTCGATCCAACGGTCATTGTCGATCAGGTTACTGCGGCACTCAAGAATATGACCGGTGCAACGAGTCTGAGCATCCACGTGAATCCTGATGACCGGGCGGTGATGCTCGAAGTCATGCCACAACTCATTGAGTCTTTCGGGCAATTCAAGAGCATGCGCGTGGTCGATGATCCGAATATTGGTCGTGGTGGCTGCATTCTCATTCATGAACACGGGCGACTGAACGCAACGCTGGAAACGCAGCTGCGCCGTGCAGTCGAACTGCTCTTACCCGGTGATTATGAAATGGACGCGCTGCCCCAGGAAACTGCGGATGAACCCGATGCCACCGGCCCACAACATCAACAGCAAGTCGAACAGGTTGATCAATCCAATGTCGAGCAACAGGTCGTCACCGAAGATGAATCGACCGCAGATATCGATGAGGTCATCGAGCAGAACACCGCTCAGATTGATGCACTGTTGAATGAACAACCCCCGGAAGCTCAGCCCCCGGAAGCACAACCCCAGGTAGTTCAGCCTTTGGAAGAACTCTCTGAACGACAGGATGATGTCGTTGATGCTGAAAACGATTTACCTGATAAACCACAAGCACAAGACGAAACAAAAACACCCAAGTCGGATACTGATGCAGCATGACCCGCATTGCTGAGCAACTTGATATTCTCGAACAAACTCCGCTCATCGAGATGCAGGGGCAGGTGCTTGAGGTGCGTGGTCTGGCCTGTCGTGTTGGCGGGATCAGCGTGCCTGTCGGTGCGATGGTGCGGATCGAAACGCGTGATCCATTGCTCGGTGAAGTGGTTGGCTTTGATAAAGACGAAGTGCTCGTCATGCCGTTTGGTGCGACCGGCGGGATCAAGCGTGGCGATATCGTGACATTGATCCAACTCGCTCAGACGGTTCCCGTCGGAGACAACATGCTCGGGCGTGTGGTCAACGCGCTGGGACAACCCATTGATGAAAAAGGTCCGATCAACGGCGTGGGGCCGCGATCGCTTTATCCCAAGGTGGTTGATCCGATGGACCGCCCGTTGATTGATGAGCCTTTGGGGACCGGCGTTCGCGTGGTCGATGCGATGACAACGCTGGGTTGTGGTCAGCGTATCGGTGTCTTTGCACCACCCGGTGTGGGAAAGAGTACGATTTTAGGCATGATGGCGCGCGGGACATCCGCGGATGTCATCGTGGTGGGTTTGGTGGGTGAACGTGGGCGTGAAGTTCAGGACTTCGTGCAGAAGCAGTTGGGGAAAGAGGGACTGAAGCGGGCAGTGGTCGTGGTGGCCACGGGTGACGAATCACCTTTGCTGCGCATTCGTGCTGCCCAGGCTGCCACGACCGTTGCCGAGTTTTTCAGAGATCAAGGCAAGAACGTGCTCTTGATCATGGATTCGCTGACCCGTTTCTGCCAGGCTCAGCGTCAGGTTGGTTTAGCCACCGGTGAGCCGCCTGCGACCAAGGGTTTTACGCCCAGTGTATTTTCCATGCTTCCGATTCTGCTTGAGCGTTCCGGCCGAACCAGTAAAGGTGCGATCACCGGTTTGTATGCGGTGCTCGTGGAAGGTGACGTGGATGACGACCCGATTTCCGAAGCGGCACGTGGTGTTCTGGACGGTCACATTCTGCTTTCACGCGCGTTGTCGCATCGCAATTACTGGCCTGCGGTGGACGTGCTCGGTTCGATCAGTCGTGTTGCCGATGACGTGATCAACGCGCAACATTCGACAGCTGCCGCGCAAGTTCGGCGCTTGTTGGCTGCGTACAAGGATGTCGAAGATTTGCTGAACATCGGTGCCTACGCCGATGGGAGTAATGAAGAATTCGATTTGGCGATCGCCTGCAAACCTGCCATAGACCAGCTTCTGATGCAGGGTCGCAGCGAGATGCCGCCCAAGGGCAAGATGGATGTTTTCACGCATACTTCCAAGCAATTGGTCGCGTTGAGTCACATTATTGAGCAGAACAAAACCAAGCTTGCCCAGCAGAGCCAACGGATGCGCCAAGCCCAGATGCAGCGTCGCCGTTGACATTCGCCCGATAACACCTCATAAAGTGACAAGCCATGGCCAAATTCGCATTTAAACTTGAACCGGTTCTCCGTCAACGCAAGATGATCGAGGATCAGAAGCAGCGTGAATTGGCCAAACTCATCCGACATCGCATGATTTTTCACAATCAACTGCGTGGGATTCAGTCGGAGTTATCAGACTCAAAACGCCAACTCTCCGACGGTCTTGTCGGGGAAGTGGACATGACCCGTGTTTCACAATTTGCACGTTTTTCGGGGCAATCCCAGGTGCGTGCACAAACCATCGTCCGTGAACTTGCCGGCCTCGAGTCGCGCATTGCCGAAGCTCAAAAGCAGCTTGTTGAAGCAATGCGTCAGCGCAAGGCATTGGATTTGCTACGTGAGAAGCAGTACGAGCAATTCAAACGGACCCAGCAACGTCGTGAAGCGGCGCGGCTGGATGATCTGGCGACGCAAGCGTATACGCGCCGGACCATGATGGAAGTTGAAACGACGTGAAAACAATCGGCGCAGTCATCCTCACAATCATTCTCATTCACCTGCTGGCGGCGGCAGGCGGTGTGGCCTGGCTTGGTCTGACCAATCGCCTGAGCACCGAACGTCTGCACAAGGTCAAAGACATCTTTGCGCTGAGTCTTGAAGATGAGAAAGTCAAAGCCGAGGAACAAGCCAAACTCGATGCAGATCAGTTGGCATTGCAGAAGGAAAAGGATCGCATGGCCGAAGTGGCTGACGGTCCGACTTCGGTGACGGATCGTCTGCAGGAAGACCAGATGAAGCGGGATATCGTCCTGGCCAAGGTGCAGCGTCTGCAGCGTGAAATGCAGGACATGAACCGCAATCTCGAGTTCGCCAAGGCCCAGCTTGCCAAGGAAAAGAATCAGCTTGATGCCGACCGCAAGGCATTTGAACAGGCGAAGGAAGACATGGAAACCCAGCGACTTGATGCTGACTTTGAGCGCGTCGTTGAGTCCTATTCAAGTATCAAACCCAAGTTGGCCAAGCAGGCCTTCATGGAGTTGATCAAGCAAGGCAAGCAGGATGAAGTGGTCGAATATCTCGCAGCCATGCAGTTGCGTAAGTCCGCTGCGATCCTCGACCAGTTCAAGGCAGACAATGAAGTTCCCGTTGCAGCCCAGTTGCTCGAGGCCTTGCGTACACGTGGGATTACTCCCGAAGGTGAACTACCCGAAGGTGTGATGCCCATGGCATCGAAATGATTTTTTTAGTTGGTGGTGCTATGACAGCAGTCGCATCCAATCTGGTATCCAATGCTCAATTCACCGATACTGCGCGCTCAGTATCGCGGTCGCGATCCGCTTCGTCGGACACCACCGGTCGGTTTGATCAGGTGTTGGAAAAGTCGACCCAGTCTCGTGAGCAAGCCCAGGCTGAACCTGAGAAAAAGACTGAAAAAACAGACCCAAACGAGCCGGATCAAGCTGTTGGTCAAGTCGATGAAAATGCTCAGCAAACCGATGCTTCACAGGACACTGAAATTGATGTTGAGCAGGATGACGACGAACTGAACACCGACGAACAGGAGGCGGGGCAAGGCGGCGTGGTCGGTGAAACCCAACCACAGGTGATCCAGCAGAACACCAACACCACTGCCAATCAGCCGCAGACCACGACCGCCAGTCAGACTGGCACACCCGCGACGGATAACCCGTTGCTCGAAGCATCACAGCAGCAAAACCCACAACAGGGCGATACCTCCCAGAAGCATGCCAAGGATGTGGCCGACGCCATGTTGCGCATGCTCGGGATTGCCAACGGTCAGGGAGCCGGTCAATCGCAGCAGGCAACCTTCACACTGACTGACACGATCTCACCGATGCTGCAAACCAACAGTACCTCGGATCAGCAAAACAATCAGCAACTGCAATTGCCCAACACGCAAACGTCCCAGGAGTCGGACGCTGCCAACGTTTCGCGCGTCTCGCGCGCCTTGGCCAATGCGGTGAATCAGAAGGGGGGCACGATCACCATTCGCATGATGCCCCCCGAACTTGGGCAGGTGAAAGTGGACATCCAGATGCATGGTGGCAAGGTCTCAGCCAGCTTCCAGACTGAGCATCAGTCCGTGCAGACATTAATGAGTCGTGAGCTTTCCCAACTCCGTCAGGCACTTGAAAGACAGGGTTTGACCGTCGAGCGTCTGGAAGTCACGCATCGTCCTGCCAACAGTTCCAATGCCAATGCATCAGGGCAGGATCAGCAGCAACAATCTCCGTCGGATGGTCGCAGTCGTGGGCAGTACACCCGCCAGGACTCAGGCAATCAGGATTCGTCGGAGTCAACCAGCAACAGTGATTCGCAGAATTTTGCAACACAACTCGACTCGCAACTTTGAGTCGGTTTGGAATAGAAGGAGCTAGACATGTCCTCAGCCGTCAGTGGCATCGGTAGTGCATCCGCCTCGGCGACATCCAACGCGTTTGGATCAATGAGCAGTGAGGAGTTTATCAAGATTCTCACCGAGCAGTTGGGCAATCAGGATCCGTTTGAGCCTCAGGATTCATCTGCCTTACTCGAACAGCTTTCGACACTGCGCACGGTGGAATCGCAGATGGCTTTGGGTGACAGCATTGCTGAGTTGGTACTTCAGAATCAGGTGGCCACCGCAGGCGGACTCATCGGTAAAGCCGTGGAAGGTCGTACTGCTGATTTTGATGCAGTTGATGGTCTGGTCACTGCGGTGACCGTGCAGGACGGTGCTGCGTATCTGGAATTGGACAACGGCAAGAAACTGCCGATGTCCAATGTGACACGCATTGTTGAGAACGCTGCTTAAGCAGGGACTTTTGACGTATGGGTGAGACTTCCTCCAGCTCACAATTGTTGTTGCAGATGCTCATGCCGATTGTTCGGCCTGATGGTGTCGCACCGGCAAGCAGGACGCAGAACCTGCCCTTGGAGGATCAGTCCTTCGAGCAAATGCTCGCGGGTTTACAGAATCAGACAACCGCTGCAGATTCGTCACTCATGGCCATGAGTGATGTTGATTCGCAGGAAGAAGTAACCGCCCAACCATCGCAGATGCTCAGTCAGCTCGGTGGATTGGATCGAATTGAAAATGCCGCGCTTCGTGACATGTTGACCCGCAATAGTGAAGGTTCAACCGTCAACATGCAGCGTGATTGAGAAGGAGGAATCGGATGGGTTTAACCACTGCACTATACACTGCGATGACGGGGCTCAACGCCAACTCGAGCGTGATCAATGTCTCGGGTAACAACATTGCCAACACCAACACCACGGGCTTCAAGTCCTCGCGTGCCGACTTTGAAACACAGATTTTCCGTAACCTCTCCAACGGGACCTCGCCGACTGCCGAGAGTGGGGGCACAAATCCCACGCAGGTTGGGCTGGGGGTTAAATTCTCAGGTACCACGCATAACTTCTCCGACGGTACCCCCACCCTCACCGGCAGAAACTCCGACGTGGCCATCGAAGGCAAAGGCATGTTCGTCTCCGACTATGGGGGCAATCACAAGTACACCCGCGCAGGCAATTTCAGCCTGGATACCGATCAGAATCTCGTGGATGCCAATGGTGGGCGCATTCAGGGATACAGCGTTGATGATGACTACAACATCGTCGCAGGCGTCGTGGGTAATCTCAATATTCCCATCGGTTCACTGACCATCGCAGAAGCAACTTCCAACATCAATTTCGGTGGCACACTCAATAGCGGTGGTGATGTTGCAACCAACGGCACGATCGTCCAATCCAACGTGCTCTATGCCGACGCCAACCAGGTGACGCTTGCGGATGAAACGACACCGCTGGGAAGTCTTTACGATGCCGATGGCAATCAACTTTTTGCCAACGGTGATGTGTTAACCATTGAAAATGTCACGCGCGGTGGTGCCGCTTTGCCCGCCAAGGACTTTGAGATCGGTCTGACCAACACCACCGGGTCAGACGACTTTGGTGCAACCATGCAGGACTTGCTGGACTTCTACGAAGACATCTTCGGCATTGATCCGAGTATCAGCGGTGGCGCGACCATTGCCAACGGCCAGATCAACATCGAAG